>JAEUQP010000099.1 GCA_016789645.1 Acidobacteriota bacterium
GTAGGGCATTTTTGACGATGGTTTGGCGGATTGTCAAGACACTGTGGGCTGCTATAATCGCGCTTCAACATAGACATTGAAAGGACAATTCATGCCGACAAGAGAAGTAATGATCGAGATGGGGTTTTCTTCGGCGCACGCGTTGCGCGGGTATCAAGGCAAGTGTGAAAACACCCATGGCCACAATTACCGCGTCGAAGTGTATGTGCGCGGCGAACGGCTGAACCACATCGGATTGCTGATAGATTTCAAAGACCTGAAAGCCGCAACCAAAAAGGTGGTGGATTATCTGGATCACAAAAACATCAACGAATTGCCGCCGTTCGACAAAGAACTGAACCCTTCGGCTGAGGAAATGGCCGGATTCTTTTTTCACGAAGTTTCGCGCGACATCAACGATGACCGTGTGCAGGTATACAAGGTTCGCGTGTGGGAAACTGACACCTGCGCTGCGACGTATTCGATTGATTGAGCTGGAGGAACAAACCAATGGCTGAACAGCAACCTGACAACATTTTCGATTCGGTGGTTGATTCGTTTTGGGCTTGTTTGCCTGAAGATGCTGCCGACAATCTGGCAACGTTCAAAAAAGATGTGCTTAGAGGATTTCGTAGTGCAGTAGATTCGTTTGTGGATACCTCCATAGCGGAAACCGAGCGCCACCTGGAAAACGCGCGCCGGATGCGTGAAGAGTGGAACGCGCGATGTGCTGCCGAAGCGCCAAATGATCTGGGCGACGAAACGCCGCCGAATCCCGCCTGAAGTTTTTCCATGTCTGAAATCCACAAACAGTTTGACGCAGCCATCGCAGGCGGCGGAATTATTGGGTGCGCCATCGCCTGGCGACTGGCTCAGGCGGGAATGCGCGTCGTCGTCATCGAACGCGGCGACATAGGTCGCGAAGCTTCGCATGCAGCGGGCGGAATGCTGGTTCCGCTGGCCGAAGCCGACGAAGCCGACGACTTGTTTCACTTATGCGTGGCCAGCCGGGCGCTGTACGCCGATTTCGCGCACGAACTGCAACAAGTCAGCGAAATCAGTGTCGGATATCGAACCGAAGGCACATTGTACTTGTCGTTGTCTGACGAAGATGACGAAGAATTGGAACGTCGTTGGCAATGGCAACATGCGGCCGGATTGAACGTGAAGCGGTTGAATGCCGATTGCGCGCGCAAGTTGGAACCTCAGATCAACGACAAGCTTCGCTGGGCGTTGAAATTTCCTGATGACCATCAGGTCAACAACCGGTTGTTGGTTCAGGCGCTTCGCATCGCCGCACAAAAAGCCGGAGTCGAATTTCAAACGCAAACAGAAGTCGAACGTCTGTTGATCGAAGGTCAGGCCGGACGAAAACAGATTGTCGGCGTCCAAACTTCGCGCGGCGAAATTCGCAGCCAGACGGTCGTCATTGCTGCCGGATGCTGGTCCAGTTTGCTGGCGAACGAAAGCGACATACTGCTGCCCAATCTAAAAGTCGAGCCCGTTCACGGCCAGATGGTGGCAGTCGAAATGCCTGTGCCGCCGGTTAATCACATCATTTACTCTTGCCGGGCATACGTGGTTCCGCGTTTGGGCGGAGTCGTGATTGCGGGTTCCACCAGCGACAAATTTGGCTTTGAAAAACGAGTGACGGCGGGCGGCGCGGCTTCGATCATCGAACGGGCGCAAGAAATTTTGCCCGGTTTTGGCGATCTGGCGATCCGGGAAACCTGGTCAGGATTGCGCCCACGCGCAGGCGACGGATTGCCGGTGCTTGGCGCGGATGATTCGGTGGCAGGTTTGGTTTATGCCACGGGCCATTACCGCAACGGCATCTTGTTGACTCCGATCACGGCCAAAATCATCAGCGAACTGGTGTTGAAAGGCGAAAGCAGCGTTCAACTCTCGCCATTCAGCCCACAGCGATTCGCACGCCTTCAGGCCGCCGGGCAAGCGCCATAAACAATCCCACCAAGGTTTTGGCGTCTCGAATGTTTCCCACCGCAATCATGGCAATCAGTTCTTCGCCCGTGAATCCGCGAAGTTCGTAAATCACCTCGCCAACATCGAGCGATTGTTCTCGCTGCGTCAGTTCATAGGCAAAGAAGATGTGCATCAATTCATCGCTGCTGCCCGGCATCGCATAACATTCGCAGACGTTTTCCAGTCGAGCGGCTTCATAACCGGTTTCTTCCAACAGTTCGCGCGCGGCACATTCCGCTGGAGATTCAACGGCAACCATCCGCGCGTTTTCTTCACGGCCTTCCAGTGTTCCCGCTGGCAATTCCCACAAAGCCTCGTTGGCTGAATACCGGTACTGGCGCATCAGAAGAATTCGTCCGTCGTCCAGAAACGGAACCATCACGCAAATTCCCGGATGCCGCAGCGCAGCGCGCGTAACGGTTTCGCCGGTTGTGTGATTCAGAATCGTTTCCCGGTTGATCAGCCAGCGAAGCTCGTCGCCGTGTTTGGACGCGCGAACTTCACGATATTCAGTTTTGGTTTCCAGCCATTCAAATTGATGTTCGATATTCATAAATCTCGATTGAGTTTGATCAAAGTTCTAACCCGGCTTGACAGCTTCGGGAGCGTTGGGCAGAATCCGCCCTCGTTTTTAAGACACGTTCTTTCTGTTTGGCAAACGAGTAGAGGCGCGGTTTTCAAAAGTACCTCATCCGAGAACGCGAAGGTTCCTGGACGATGAGCGAAAGGGGTAAACCGCCGAAGCCGAAGCGACGCTTCGTATGCGCAACGGTTGGCTGTCAGGGCTAAATCCCTGAGGCTGTCATCGCAAATCACGCGGTGACGTGCTCTCGGTAACCTTTGTTTTCAATTTCGCGCTAAGCTTCGCCTCAGCGCATCAAAGATCACGGGTTAGCAGGCACATCACTGCTAACCCGTTTTTCTTTTTTCCGAGAGGGAGTTTCAGGAGCTTAGAACAATGATCGTCATGAAATTCGGCGGCACGTCAGTGGAAAGCGACGTCGCGATTCGCCGTCTGATCTCAATCGTCAAAACCCAAATTCATCGTCATCCGATCGTCGCTGTTTCGGCGATGGGCAAAACCACCAATGGATTGCTGGAAGCTTCGCGGTTGGCTGCGGCAGGCGATTTGGCCGCTGCAAGCGCAAAGCTGGACACCATTGCCGAACATCATTTCAAAACGGCAGATCAACTGGCGCTGGCCGAAGAAAAAAGTCTGTTGCGATTGGCGTTGGCCAATCGGTTTGACGGTATTCGCGTCACATTGAAAGAAATCGCCGATGCTGGCGAAGTCACGCCTCGATTGTCCGACGCGATTTCCGCCAACGGTGAATTGCTATCGTCAAGCATTGTCGCGGCAGCCTTTCGCGCCGAAGGCATCAAAGGCGTTTGGGTGGATGTTCGTCCGTTGATGCGAACCAACGATGATTTCACGCGCGCGACAGTGCAATTCGACGAAGCCAATCCGAAATTGAACGAAGGCTTCACGGCAGCGTTGGCTGACAACGGATTGCCCGTCACGCAAGGCTTCATCGGGTCCACTGCCGAAGGTGTGACGACCACCATCGGACGCGGCGGTTCGGATTATTCGGCGGCGATTATCGGCGCGGCGCTCGATGCCGAAGAGATTCAAATCTGGACGGATGTGGATGGCATCCTGACCACTGACCCGCGCATCGTCGCCGAAGCCGCCAAAGTCAGAACCATCTCGTTTGCCGAAGCGTCTGAGCTGGCGTATTTCGGCGCAAAGGTTTTGCATCCGAGCACGCTGCTGCCGGCAATGGCCAAAGAAATTCCCGTTCGTGTGTGCAATTCGCGCAACCCGTCGAACGAAGGCACAGCCATCGTCCGCAACGCTCCGCCATCGAAAGCGCCGGTCAAAGCGATTGCCTTCAAACGTGGTATCACGGTCGTCAACGTCGCTTCAGACAGAATGCTGATGGCGTATGGGTTTCTGGCGCGGTTGTTTGACGTGTTTGCCACACATCAAACGTCTGTGGATATGGTGGCGACTTCTGAAGTCAGCGTTTCGGTCACGCTGGACGACACGCGGCATCTGGATGCAGTCGTTGCCGATTTGCAGCAATTTGGCGACGTCACCGTCGAACGCGACCAGGCGTTGATTTGTCTGGTCGGCGAAAACCTGAAGTTCACGCCGGGGCTGGCTTCGCGGATTTTTTCGAGCATTGCGGATGTCAACGTTTCAATGATTTCGCACGGAGCTTCGGCCATCAACGTCAGCTTTATTGTTGCGGATAAAGATGTCGAACGCGCCGTCAAGGCATTGCATACGGAATTTTTCAGCGAACTGGACGCAGCGACTTTTGAAGCGGTCGCGGCGGTTCGCGCGGCGGCGGCTTAAGGAGAGCACGATGAACATCGCAATTGTCGGTTACGGCAAGATGGGGAAAATCATCGAACGCATCGCATTGGAACGCGGGCATTCCATCGTCGCGCGTTTCGACATTGACAACAATGTCAACGGCGAAGGCCTGACGGTGGAAAGCCTGGCAGGCGTGGATGCGGCGATTGAGTTTTCCACACCCGAAGCCGTGTTGGACAACATTCGCCGGTTGGTTGAGTTGCGTGTTCCGGCGGTGATCGGCACGACGGGTTGGTACACGCAACTTGACGACGTTCGGCGACTGGTTGTGGCGAACAACGCTTCGCTGGTGTGGGGCGCGAATTTTTCCATCGGCGTCAATTTGTTTTTCAAATTGGTGCGCGAAGCGGCAGCGCTGTTTGCGCGATACAATCAATACGATCCGTTTTTGATCGAAGCTCATCACAAGTTCAAGAAAGATGCGCCATCGGGAACGGCCTTGGTTGCCGCGCGAATGATGCGCGAAGCTTATGGCGACCGAACGCCCGAAGCCGTCAGCGTTCGTGCAGGCCACATTCCCGGTACGCACGAAGTTGGGTTCGATTCTGAAGCCGATACCATCACGCTGACGCATACTGCTCGCAATCGCGAAGGATTTGCCGCCGGAGCCGTCCTGGCTGCGGAATTGATTGTCAGCAAACTGGGCATGTACGAATTTCCGGAATTGCTTTTTGAAACCATAGAGGTGGAACAATGAACAATCTGAATCAGTTGAAAGGTTGCGGAACGGCACTGATTACGCCATTTCGCCGCGATGAATCCATTGACGAAGCCGCGTTTCGCCGGTTCGTCGAATTTCAAATTACCGGCGGCGTGGATTTTCTGGTTGCCTGCGGCACGACGGGTGAAAGTGTGACGATGAGCGATGACGAACA
>JAEUQP010000131.1 GCA_016789645.1 Acidobacteriota bacterium
GTGATACGGCAACGCCAGCCGGTCAATCAACAAACCGATGTAATGCGCCGAACTGACGCCCAGCGGCAAACTGACGCCTTTTCGCAATCCGATTTCCAGACCGCTCTGAAAATCGCGTTTGTCCTGTTTGCGGCGAAACGAGAGTTTTTCAAAGCTGGGGCCGCTGCTCAGCAAATCCGTCCAGTTTTGGTTTCGCATCAACTGGCGCATTTCGGCGGGCGACATTCCCATCGAATACAACGCGCCAACCAGACCGCCCATGCTGGTTCCGGCGACGAAATGAACCGGGATGCGATTTTGCTCAAACCATTCCAGCACGCCGATGTGCGCGACGCCGCGCGCGCCTCCGCCGCTGAGCACAAGGCCGATTTTCACTGGTTTGAGTTCTTGTTGTGTTTGGGCCGCCGAGCCGAACGGCATCAGCAAGGATAGGAAAAGCAGGGCAAAAAGTGGTTTGAATTTGAGCAAGGCAAGTCAGAAATGTGGGAATGCTGCGTTTGGCGCAGCACTCCCGTAATTTTATTGTTTGGTGATTTTGACGGGTGAAGTCGTGCGAAACGTCAGTTGCGATTCGCTGCCAATCACCGCCGGATCCCCTTTGGTTGCCAGCACGACGCCGGTTCCCGCGCCCGCACCTGCGCCCGCGCCGATGGCTGCGCCTTTCTTGCCACCGAGAATGGCTCCGGTCACAGCGCCGATGCCGGCTCCGACGCCGACCTTCACGGCGTCTTTCTTCTTGGTGGTTTTGGCCTGACGCGTGATCTTGCTGGTATCCAGGTCAACCGTTCTGCCGTCGGCCAACGTCAACCGGGTCAATTGCAGCGTCAATGATGCGACGCCTTTGACTCGACCGCCTTCATCAGCATTCACCACCACGCCGGAAACAGTTGCGCCTTTTTTGGCAACCACCCAATCGCCATCCACGATGGGTTGAGCCAATGTGCCGGTGAAGCTGTCACCCGATTTGGCGGTTTTGGTCGAAATGGTCGAACTGGTCCAAACGGAAATCGGAGTTCCGGCAGTCAGCGTAAAGACTCTGGGCGGTGGAGGCGGCGGCGCAGCCGCAGACGAACCAGACGAAGGAGCGTTGATATTGGACGCGCCGGTGTTGGCCGAAGTCATCCCCGGATTGGCGGAACTTCCCGGAGGCAACGAGGTCGCGCCCGATGCGGTATTTGACGACGTCATTGTTCCGGCATCGCCTGCTGCGGGAGAAGCCGCTCCGTCCATTGCTGGAGTCGGCGACGCGGTTGCGACATTTTGGGGAGTGGTGGATTGCGAAGAGCAGCCGACCTGCGCCAGCAGCGTGGTCGCGACGAACAGGGCGAGTAAGAAAATTCGTTTTGAGTTCATAGCTCCCTTTCTGAATTTGGTCGAGAGGGGAAGCCTCGACGGTTGATTGAACAGGGGATTTACATGGTCAGAACGACTTTGGCGACGGTTTTGCGCGTGGCCAGGGCATTCATCGCCGCAACAGCATCAGCAAGCTGGAACGATTCGGAAACAATTGGTTTGATCTGCCCGGCTTCATACATTTTGAACAGCGCGGCTTCGGCCTCGGCCATGTATTCGGGATGATGTTCCAGATATCCGCCCCAATACACGCCTACGACGGACATGTTTTTGAGCAAAATGCGGTTCGCGGCGATGGAGGGAATTGTGCCCCCGGCAAAACCTATGACCAGCAACCGGCCTTCGGGCGCAATGCATTTGGTGGAAAGATCGAACACCTCGCCGCCGACCGGATCATAAATGATGTCGGCTCCGCGTCCCGTGATTTTTTTGACGGCGTCCACCCACGAAGCGTCGCGGTAATTCAAGGCGTGTTCGACGCCTTGTGACAAACAGAATTGCAGCTTCTCTTCGCTGCCAGCGGTGGCGATGACGCGCGCGCCCAGCGCCTGACCGATTTGAATTGCCGACAATCCGACGCCCCCCGCTCCGGCGTGAACCAGCAACCATTCGCCGGGGGTGATTTGCGTACGATGGGTCAAGGCGAAATACGAGGTTTGGTAAATGACAATCATCGCGGCGGCTTCTTCAAAACTCATGGCGTCCGGAATGCGAAAGGTCTTGGCGGCCGGAGCAATGGAACATTCCGCATAACCGCCGCTGGTGGCCATCGCCTGCACGCGGTCGCCGACTGCAAATTCGGTGACGCCTTCGCCGATGGATTCCACGATACCGGCGACTTCAGAACCGGGTGTAAACGGACGCGGAGGCCGTGTCTGATATTTTCCTTGCACCATCAAGATGTCGAAAAAGTTCAACGCCGCCGCGTGATTGCGGATGCGCAATTCGCCAGCGCCGGGTTCGGGCGCGGGAATGTTTTCAAACGACATCTGTTCGGGTTCGCACCAATCGTGGACTCGCCAAGCTTTCATTTGAGTAGTTGATTCTCCTCATCATTGGGTTAAAGCAAGGGGCTACGACTGGGCACAAATCGGTACGAATAAAAAAAGAATCAGGTTATTCGTGAACAGTTGTGTTGATTCGTAGTTGATCCCCTTGAACGTCGTGGCGATTCTACTTGAGGCAGGAAGGGGCGGCAATTCGACAAATTGGTAGAGCGATCCGGGTTGCTATGGGAAATTTCCTCGCCACTTCTGCAAGATTTCTTCACCAAAAAGAATCAGGAAATTATGGCCGAGCTTTCAACTCACGAAGTGACGCAATTGCTGGTTGCACAAACTGGCTCAGCGCTACACGGCAACGAACGCGCGGGACATCCGTTGCAACCGGCGGCGTTGGTCAATGAAGTCTATATGCGGTTGATTGACTGGAAAAACCTCGAATGAAGAACCGCGCACATTTTTTCGGAGTATCAACGCAATTGATGCGACGCATTCTGGTGGATTTCGCACTCAGAGATACTTTCCTCTCGGTGTTTCCGTGCCTCTGTGGCAGAAAATGAATAGCTCCTGCCGATGATTGCAAGCCATAGAGGCTTTGAGTATGATGCGGTTCGGTTCAGTGAACTTCATCCCAGCCTTTGAGAGTTGAAGGATTTTGCTTTTTTACAAAGCTTGGAGAGGGGATTTTTCAAGTGGGCAGATCATCCGTAAACTCAGACATGTACCAATCAAATAATCCGAAACATAGAGTGAGCAATTTTGAAACGAGTCGTTTGATAATGGACGCCAAAGCGAACGCTGTCATCGAACAGCAACGACAAACAAACTAAATTTCTTACATTGGTCGCCCCGACCGTCATCATAATTACGGCGCGTAGCTGTAAATGGGAGACAAAGGCAATGGCAAATACCGGACAAAAACAGGCACACAGTTCTCATTACCTGAATCCTGATTTGAAAAGCCCTCTGGCGCAGGAATTTGAAGATAAATTGACCGAATTGATCGTGGGGCAGGACAGGGCCGTGCGGCGGATCACCGGGTTGTATCAAATCTTTTTGGCGGGATTGGCTCACCCCGGTCGGCCTGTGGGGACGTTGTTGTTCTTGGGGCCAACAGGTTCCGGCAAAACCCGCGTGGTCGAAGCCGCCGCTGAAGTCTTATTCGGCGATCCGATGCTGGTGACCAAAATTGACTGCGCCGAATTTCAACATTCGCACGAAATCGCCAAACTGATCGGCTCGCCTCCCGGATACCTGGGCCATCGCGAAACCTCGCCGCTGCTGACGCAGGAAAATCTGGATCGTTCGCACACCGAAACCTTGAAACTGTCGCTGGTGCTGTTTGACGAAATCGAAAAAGCCAGCGATGCGTTGTGGCAATTGCTGTTGGGAATTCTGGACAAAGCCACGCTGACGCTGGGCGACAATCGCCGGGTGGATTTTTCGCATTCGATTGTCGTGATGACCTCGAATCTGGGCGCGCGTGAAATGAGCGAGATGATTTCCGGCGGCATTGGCTTTGCGCCGAAATCCGGTGTGATTGACGCCGAAGTGGATCAGAAGATTTATCGCACTGCTTCCGAAGCCGCCAAGCGTAAATTCTCGCCGGAGTTCATGAATCGAATTGATAAAGTCGTGGTTTTCCGCAGCTTGCGCGACGAACATTTGCGGCAGATTCTGGAAATTGAGCTGCGCGCCGTGCAGGATCGCATCATGCGCGGAACCAGTGACAAGTTCGTATTCCGCTGCACGGACGCCGCCAAAAAGTTCCTGCTCGAAGAAGGCATTGATTTCAAATACGGCGCACGCCATTTGAAACGCTCCATCGAACGATTTCTGGTGTATCCGCTGTCGAATTTGATCGCCACCAATCAGGTGTCAATGGGCGATTTGCTGTTGGTGGATTATTCGCCGGAAATCGGAAAGCTCGTGTTTGTGAAAGAAGCCGGCGGCGCGTTGGTTCCGGGAGATTCCATCTATCGCGATTATCACGATCACGGATTGCTCAGCGAAGGCAACGCCGTTTCCTTCGGCCATCCGGAGTATGGAACCGCTCCGGCCAGAGCCAGGGAATAAGCGGCTGACGTTAAACAGGAAAAGCTGGGAAGGATGATGATCGCGATCTCGTTTCATCATTCTTTCCAGCTTTTTTGTTTACCGATGTTCGGCAGGCGTTTACTGAATTCCGGCTGGCAAATTCGACCCGTTTCGGTCCGAGGCAATCGCCCAGCCGTTTTCAATCCCACCAATAAAGCCGTGAAATTGAATGTCTTCGCCAGCCAGCACCAACAATACATCGCCAGGCCCAATGCTTGGATTTTCGAGTTTGAATTTGATGACTGTGGCGATGCCGTTGTTCTGCTCAACGGCTTCAAACGTCAATTCGTTAAAATCAATAACGAGAGTTTGAGAATTGGAAATTTCGCTGCGTCCTTCGGGCATTTTTTTCCTTTGCTTGCTCGCGGTGAAGCGTGCGGTTCAATCAGTTTGATGACAGCCAGTTCAGCAACTCTTGCTTGCCGAGTTCTGGCGAAGAGGGTTTGAAATCTTCGGCGCGTCCCAGCCGCCGATAAAGTTCTGTAATGAAATCAGTGCGGAATTTGCCGCCAGTATTGTGAATCAACAACGGCGTCAGCGGAGCCAGCGTCACCGCAGTTTGAAAATCTCCGGCGCGGCGAATGCCGGGAATCGGCACCTGCGCCAACACCTGCTGGTCGTCGGACGAGTCAAGCTGCGACGCATCCACGACCATGCGATCAACGTTGGCCAGCCCTCGCGCCAGCAATGCCAGCGCGCCCGCTTTGCCCAGCGCGACCACGCTCAGCTTCGAACTTTTTCCTTTCAGATACGCGATGGCAGTCAACATATCCTGCACCTGATTTGCCGCGTCTGAACGGTTATACGTCGTGAAGTAGCGGTACTTTTTCGCCTGCTCGCTGGTTTGCGATTGCGGCAGCAAATTGATCGTCGCCGCAGTGTAACCGGCAGCAGCAAACGAAGCCATCAGCTCGTCGCGGCGGTTGGCATCTTCGGCAGTCGCCAGCACCAAAACCGTTTTTCCGTTCGATTTGGCCGGTTGCAGCGAAGCCAATTCCACGCGGTCGTTTTTCCCCAGCCGTGAAAGCATCAGTTTAGTGGTTGTTTGGTTGCCGTTCTGTTGAGTTTCCGGAGCTGACGCGATGATGGTTTCGGGCTTCGGCGATTCGGCCATCAACGAGAAGCGAAACGCTGTGCCGTAAGTGTTCTTGAAGCGTTCAAGTTCGGCGGCGTTTTTGGGCAGAGCCGATTCAAGCTGACGTTTGCGCTGTTCGATCAAGGCCTGAGTCAGTCGCGCTTCGTTCAATTCATTTTCTGGCCGAGCGCGATTGGCAAAGACCAGCAATTCAGGAATCGAAGGAATGCTCGCGTTTCGTTCCTTGATCGGAGTCGTTTCAGCGCGATTCAAAAACCAATGCGCGAACCAACCATACACGGCTTCGCGGCTGGCTTGGTTGTAATTGTGCGCCGCGTCAATCTGAATGGCAGTCAATTTGTCTTCGGCTCCAAACAACCGATAAATGCTTTTTACCGCCGGGTATTCCGACGTCATGGTGTTTTTTGTCCAATCGCCAGTCGCCGAAACCATCATCATTGGTCGCGGCGCCATCAACGCAGCCAGCTCCACGTTGTTGGTATCCACGCGCAGGTTCGGAGCGTTTTCGCAAAGACTGCCGCCTTGCATGAGGAACGACACCATATTGACCGGCGCAGCCAGCTTGATGCGTTCGTCCACGGCCATCAGCAAAAACGTCTGCGTGCCTCCGCCGGATTCGCCTGTGCAGGCAATGCGCTCGGCATCCACTTCAGGCAGCGAAAGCAGAAAGTCCACGACTCGCATGCTGTTCCAAAGTTGAAGCCCGAGCAGATTGATGCTCCACAAGGCTTCAACGCCGGTCGAGTTGTGATTGGCGAATTGATGGCTGATTGCTGCACTGTCGTTATACCCAACCATGTCGTAACTGAACGCGACATACCCTTGCCGAGCAAAGCTGATGGCACGCGCCGGGCCTGAATGCAGCGGTTGATTTTCCAATCGTCCATACGCCCAATGCCCGTGCGGGCAGAGCACCGCCGGAAGCTTTCCGCTGGCATTCTTGGGGCGATAGAGATTTCCCGTCACATAAAAGCCCGGATAGCTTTCAAAATAAACTTTTTCGATGGTGTGATCGCCGCGATCCAGCTTGCCAAAAATCGTCGCTTTGATTGGCAACTTATCCGGCATCGGCCACAAACCCGCGCTGACCAAGATTTGTTTTCGTAATTCGGCAGCGCGCGCCAACCAGGCCTCTTTGGTTTTGTATTCCGGCAGCGAGTAGGTCAAATCCAGATGACGAATTTCGCGGCGATTGTC
>JAEUQP010000161.1 GCA_016789645.1 Acidobacteriota bacterium
GACCAACTGAGTGGCTACCAAATCCGGCTCAACGCTTGCGCCTGCGGAAGCCGCAGCAATTGTTCGGTCACCGACTTTTACTACGCGCGCTTTGACGCGGCGGTTGACGCCCAGCCGCGACAATCGGCTGACGAATTCGACAGTTGCCGATTGCACGCTGGCCAACAATTCTTCGCGTTTGGTTTTGCCGGGTTCAATCGGAACGTTGCGCCAAAAATCCGGCACAACAATCACGCGCGAAGCCAGCGGTTCAGCTTTCAATTCCAGCAGCTCAGTTGGCAGCGCAGGCGTGCAGACCAACAATCCGCCGCCCTTCACAAACTCAACCAACTTTCGTTGAGCCACGTCCGAAAGTGTCAACTTCCGTTCCCCCCGTCCTCCCGTCTCTCCTTCTCTCCGTCTCTCTTCATTCGCAGCAGTAATTTCCTCTCGCCCGGTCGCCGAAGTTTTCTTCAACGTGTCGTCGTCAAACACGGGCAAGACAATTGCCTTGTGACGTTTGAGCAATTCCAGCGGTTGAAATTCCAAATCGAGATATTCGACCGAAACTTGGTTGAGTTGGCAGAATTGCTGAATCTGCATTTGTGCGCGCGAAATTCGCAAAATGTCTTCGCGCGTGAGTTTGGGTTGATCGAAAGAGCTGATTGGATAAACCAGTCCCAAGTCAGCGGCTTTGTGCGTGGCGGCAATTTCGCTGCCCAAACCGGCAAGCAGTCGTCCGTTGCGATGCACAGCGGCGGCGCGCGGGCGTTCTTCGCGCGCGAGGTTCAGCGCCGATTCCCACGTGTAGTAATGGTTCGTCCAGGGAACTTCCCAGCCCGCCGGGTACAGTGTGTCTTGCACTGGGAAATAATTCAGCCCGCGCAACCCATGGCCAATCATCACGCGCGATGACAGCAACGTGTTTGTCGGGTCAGCGACCTTGGCATAACTGTCTTCGCCGTTGCCATACCAGCCCGCCTGATATTCGATGACCATCGGCGGAAAGTGCGGCTGAGTTTTCAGCGTCTCGGTATAAAACTGCAACGTTGCCGTATCTTCCCAACGCAGCGCGGCGTCCGTGCCGAAATTGAAATACCACTGTCCCATCGCGCCGATGTTGTGCGGCGCTCCGGCGGCAGAAATCCGCATGTCGGTTGGGTTGATGTACACCGGAACGGTCGCTCCGGCTTCGCGCAGAAATCCTGCCAGGGCATTCATGTACTGCCAGAAAATCGGGCCGTTGTAATTCGCGCGGTTGATGGCCTGATCGTCATCAAGTTGAATGGCGATGACGTTGCCGCCTTTGGTGGCTTGATAGTTGTTGAGCACTTCGCGCATGACATCGGCAAACCAACGTCGCGTGTAGCGCATGTGAGTCGCGTTGGCCATCCATTGGCGGCTGGCTTCTTCGGAATTGGAAGCGCTCAACCCGCTCAGCGGCGGATAATGTCCGTCGCGTCGGGCGACTTCGTGCATTGCGTATTCAGGCCGAGCCAGTAGCCAGTCGGGATAACCGCCGTTGCGCCATTCGTTCAGGATCACCGGGCCGGGACGAACGATGACGGCAAAGCCCATTTCGGCAGTCATTTCCAGCAACGCTTTTACGTCGCGGCGCGGATTGGATCGTCCGTCAAAATCCAGCTTGCCTTCTTCGGGTTCGTGCCAGTTCCAGGCGATATACAGGTCAACGGTGTTGATGCCCAGTTCTTTGAGCTTGACCAGCGAAGCCGCCCATTCATCGCGCGGAATGCGGTTGTAAAAAAACGCTGTGCTGTGAGCGAAAAACGGCTTCCCGCGCAGTTGAAATTGAGGATAGTGATTGACCAGATGCACAGACTGGCCGGTGTTCAGGGATTGAGTCGCAGGCGGAGAAAACGAGGCTGCCAAAACAGTGGTGAACAGACAAAGCAACAACAGCTTTTGCATGGTTTTGTTACGGAGTTAGTCAGTATTCAGGCGAGACGTGATGCGGTACAACCCAATCAACGCACCGATGGTTCCCAAAACAACGCCGCTGATAATCATCCAGGGACTGGTTTTCAGCCATTTGTCCAATACATAACCGACGATAATTCCGCCGATGATGTTCGATCCGATGACACCACCCAGCGAAAATCCCAAAGCCAATTTGGATTGTTCAGGTTGCCGAATCTTCATTGTTTGAGTTCCGCGCCGTGTTTACGCGCAATGATCAGAAATTGTTTGCCAAATATCGGCCAAACAAATTTCAATTTCAGATAAAGTTTGATGAATCCCAGCGGCGGTTGCCAACCATCTGACATCGTATATGGCAGAAAGCGTGGGACGCATTGTTCAATGTCAAACCCCTTCATTTTCAACAATTCGGCCAATGAATTTTCAGTCATCGGCACGTAATGATCCCAGAAATCCCAGTAAGCGCCAGGGAGATATTTGACGTTCGGCCCGATACAAACAATCAACCCGCCTGGTTTCAAACAGCGATGAGCTTCGCCGACAGTGACTTCGACGGATTGTTTGTTCGTTAAATGTTCCAGGAAATTGCTCGTGAAGACCACGTCCAATG
Organism: Acidobacteriota bacterium; assembly: GCA_016789645.1. Lineage (GTDB taxonomy): Bacteria > Acidobacteriota > Blastocatellia > RBC074 > RBC074 > RBC074. The sequence continues at coordinate 2,528 of JAEUQP010000161.1, forward strand.
ATTCGCTGCTCAATTGCCAGCGTTGTGAACAATCTTGGTTCAGAAAGTGAACATCGGCCTGAATGCGTTTGGCCGTATCGGGGTTCAAATCCATGGCGAACTTTTGCGCACAGCGAATGTTGCCGATGAACTCTCCCCAGCCTGCGCCCAGATCCAACACAGAGGCGTTGGCCGGAATGAGTCGCTGGAAAAGGTCGTTGCAGAGAATTTGCCAGACCCCATTGCGGTAAGTTTGGCTTGATTCAAAGCGTAGACGGTATTGTTCCGCCAATTGATTGTCGTTACTCATTTCGATGAGTGGCAATTTCAACGTCAGTGACGTGCGTTTACAAGTTTAGAAATGGTTGGCGATCGGAATGGTAATCCCCACGCGAAAACCACTTTTCGATCAGGCAATAAAGAACAATAAACAAATAGCGCGAACCCATTTCCTGAATCTTCAATTTTGAAACGCCGGTTTTGCGATTGATCCACCAATTCGGCACGACAGCGTAACTGTAACCACGCACGATAGCTTTCAATGGCAATTCGACAGTCAGGTTGAAATGATGACTCAGGAACGGGCGCGAGCCTTCAATCACCAGGCGTCGGTAAAGTTTGAAAGCGTTGGTCACATCGTTGTAACGAAGCCCAAATAAGAACTGTATGAAGGTGTTGGCCAGGCGGTTTAGCAGTAGTTTCGGCAACGGGTAACCAATCGTTTTTCCATTGCGACCGAAACGCGTGCCGAAAACACAGTCAACTTCCTTGTCCAACATTGTGCGGTAAAACGCGATCAAATCTTCGGGACGGTCGGAAGCATCAGCCATGTAAACCGCCACGGCGTCACCGGAAAAATTTTCCAAACCGCATCTGACTGCCAATCCAAAACCGTGCGGCGGTCCATTGTTCAAGTAACGAATCTCAGAAATCTCACGCTCCAGGCGGCGGAGGATTTTTTCAGTGCCGTCGCTCGACCCGTCATTGACGACCAGAATTTCATGCTGAATGGATTCTGCCTGCAAGGCCGCGTGAAGGTCGTGCAGCGTGGTTTCAATGCAGCCTTCTTCGTTGCGAGCCGGGATGACGATAGAAAGTTTCATGATGTGACAACCCTTTCCTGAACCGCTGTCACGATTTCGCGGATGATGCTTCGTTGGTCGTAACGATAGGACCAGCCGGGATAATCGCGCTGGAAACGACGAACGTCGCTGATCCACCAGATATGATCGCCGAAGCGGGCTTCATCAGAGAGAGTGAAATTCAATTCTCGCCCAGTCAATTCGGCAATGTAATTAATAGCTTCCAGCATGGAGCAGTTGCTGTGGCGCGAACCGCCAATGTTGTAAACGGCCCCGGCGCGCGGCGCGCGGAAGAAATGCCAGAAAGCGTTGACCAGATCGTAGGCGTGAATGTTGTCGCGCACCTGTTTGCCTTTGTAGCCGAAAATTGTGTAAGGCTTGCCGGTGACTGCGCATTTCACCAGATAAGCCAGAAAGCCATGCAGCTCCGCGCCGGAATGCGCCGGGCCGGTCAAGCATCCGCCGCGAAACACGCCGGTTTTCAATCCGAAATAACGTCCGTATTCCTGAACCATCAAGTCGGCGGCAACTTTGCTGGCGCCGAAAACACTGTGTTTGGATTGGTCAATCGTCAGGCTTTCATCAATGCCGTGCTCGGCGAAAGGGTGCGAAGCATCCAATTCCCAACGGGTTTTGTGTTCGACCAAAGGCAGAGAATTCGGCGCATCGCCGTAAACCTTGTTGGTCGAGGTAAAGATGAAAGCTGCGTCGGGGCAAAATTGTCGGGTGGCTTCCAACATCACCAAAGTGCCGTTGGCGTTTACCGAAAAATCTGTAAATGGTTCACGCGCCGCCCAATCGTGACTTGGTTGAGCGGCGGCGTGAACGACCAGCACGATGTCTTGTCCGTATTTCTGAAACAAGCGGAAGACGCTTTCCTGGTCGCGTATGTCGAGGTGTTTGTGTGTGAAGTTTGGCAATTCGTTTTTCAACCGATTGCTGTTCCAGATCGTCGAACCTTCAGTGCCGAAAAAATACTCACGCAAATTGTTGTCAATGCCGATGACGGTCAACCCAGTTGCATGAAAAAAGCGAACGGTTTCGCTGCCAACCAACCCGCCTGAACCAGTCACGATGGCTACGGACATACCTTTTGCCTCCAGTGATTTTTGAAACTTTGAGTGCGGGGCTTTAAGTGAAAACAGCTTTTAATTGGTTTTCGTTTTGTTTTATCCAGTCAGCTATTTCGGTGACGATTTCGGTTGTTGTGAGGTTCGGTCGCCACCCGAAACGCTGTGAGGCGAATGCACAATCGGAAATATAAAATGGAATGTCAACTTTGGTGGAACTTGCCACAGAGTTTATCTCAACCCGGTTACCGGTGGCCTGTCGGCAAAGATCGGTCAATTCCAACAGCGAAGTCGAAACACCGTTTCCGCCTCCGACATTGAAAACCTCGCCGGAACAATCGTCCAATCGTTCAAACTGTTTGACGATCAATTCAAACAGATCGCGCGGATGCAGCAAATCTCTGACCTGTTTACCGCTGCCACCAAAACCTGTGTAAGTCAGGGGGTGGTTGAAATAATGACGCGCCACCCACAACGTAAAAACTCCCTGATCGGTTTTGCCGAATTGCCCTGGCCCGGCAAGTACTCCGCAACGATTGACAACGGCACGCACTCCGTAACTTTCGACGTATTCCTGCAGAATCATTTCCGAAGCCAGCTTGGTTGCACCGTAAAGCGAGCGCGGCGAATTGGTGGGGAAATTTTCGGCGATTCCATCCTGACTAATGCCGGCAATTTCCTGATTCGGCAGCAATTCAAATCTGGTGTCGGTTTCACGCAATTTCAACCGACGCAGTGGAGCAATCGAATAGACCCTCGACGTGGAGAGGAAAATTACCTGCGGCGCCCGGCGGCGGGCGAATTCCAGGCAGTTCAATGTGCCAGTCAAATTCGTTTGCAGCACGTATTGCGGCGAACCGTTCAAACCGGCCAGCACGCTTGGTTCAGCTGAAGCTTCGATCATCAAATCGAAATTGCCGGATAAATCTTCCAGATCGCTGGGCTGGCGAATGTCTCCGTGAACGAACTCGATCCCCGCAGATTTGAATTTGGCCAGATTGATTTCAGAACCTCGTCGCTTCAGGTTGTCAAAGGCGACGATTTTGGTCGCGGCATCGGCGGCTTTGAAATTCAGCGCCAGATGCGTTCCTACGAAACCAGCTCCGCCTGTGATCAGAATGCGCATGATTTAATTCGTTGGTTGCGTGATCCTGCCACAGGGGGTAATGGCTTTTTTCCAGGTCAGTTTGATTGCCGGGTTCAGAAAATCGGCGCCACGTCCTGTGATTCTGAAACGCCGGACAGGATTTTTTGCCTGACAGTCGAATAGTCGCGTCAGAGAATCGAAATCGTTTGGCGGAAAGTTCATCAACAATCCATTACGCGCCACATCAGGCATGATTCGAAACTTGACAATCTGTCCTGATGCATTTTCCAGTTCCAACATAACCGGCGGCACACGGAAAGCAAATTTCCGTACCTGGCCCGATAAACTCCAGGAAAGATTCATCTGTGCGTAAAGCAACCCGGACGATTCGGGAATTTCCGTCCATTGATGTGGAGCGGTTGCCGTTTCACCGATGGTTTGCCAATCCGGTGTTGTTAGCTGTGGTTTTCGTTTCAACAGCAGCGGAGAATTCGCCTGAGCAGTTTTTTCGATTTGATAATTGTTCAACACTGTCCGCCACGTTGAGGGCGTGTCCCAGAGTAGATGTCTAGAATCAATCGTCTCGTAAGTGACCAGCAGGAAGTCGGGTGAATACGGATTGTTGAAATGGGCGGAGTTCAGATCGTCCAACCACGAAGTATAAGCTGCATAAGCTTGCAGTGTGGGCAGCGGATTCCATTTCAGGTCATTGGCGGGACAAAAGTTGATTTCCCAGGGTAACACCGAAAAACTGTCATGTTGGCGGTCAATTCCGTTTAACCAGCTTTCAGCTAGTTTCAATACCTTCAAGTTGTTCCGACTTTCTTCAATGACCTGCTGTTCCAGCGTCGAAAAATTGATCAGTTGCCGGATTTTCGTCAGACCTGAATTCAGGTTTATAAAGCTGACAATCTGGGAGGTTAAATTGTTGTTCTCCCAAAATCTGGATCGCACTTCTGCGGTGATGGCGAAAGCCAACAACAAGGCTGGAGCCGCAATGGCAATTTCACGCCAGCTTTCAATGGAAAGGATAATTACGCAGATAGTCAGGTTGGCGGCAAAGAAATACATCAGTTCGTGGCTGTCCTGTCGAACGAACCCGCTTTTGAATGCCAGAAACATTGCCGGCAGAAAAGCCAGGCCGACCAGACCTGCGTTGCGTCGTTTGACCAGTTGCCAGGCCGTCAGAGACAAAAAGATGGCAAACACAGTCAGGCATTCCAGCAAGTCGAACCTTTCCCCCAAAATGCTCATGGCGACGCTGAACCCGGAGGCGATTTCCAGTGAGGTTTTCAGCCACATCGCAATCTGGCGAGGGCCGCCGATGAACACGAATGACGAAATCAGAACAGTGCCCGCATAAAGAGCAGCGGCAAATAAAAGGACTTTTCGCCACTTCGCTTGTTGAAAGAACAGTGTGCCCAACGCCATCCAGAAAAACGAAGCTGCGGCAACGCCTGTGTTGAATTTAGCGAAAAGCATCAAGCCCGAAATCACCGCGCAAATCGCCAGGCCAGAGGCCAAAAGGTTTTCTCGTTTCAGCCCCAGCGAGAATGCCAGGCCGCAGATCATCAGCAGGTAATAATCAGGGAAGACTTCCAGAAGGGTGAATTTGCTTTGATAAGTCAGCAAATTCAAAAGCAGAAAACAGACGATGAAGGAAAAAAATCCACTTCGATTGGGAATCGCTCGCCAGTGAAGAAACAGTAACACGCCAAGCAGTAGGTGCGCGGTGAGACGAAAAATGACCGCTTGCCACAGCGCATTTCCGACAGGCAACGGGTACAGCAGATAACCTAGCGGTCCATAAGTAAAAAAAACATCCTTGCCTAATGAATAATCACTTTGCGGCAAGTGGCTCAGCGCGAACTGCCAGGAATTATCCAACCCATAAGGGAAAATGAGCGCCCCGCCACTTGGAAAGAAAGCGATTGTCAAATACGCAATTGCCAACAAGCCGCCCCACTTGAGGAATCCCCTGGCTGAAGAACTATCCTCCGATGTGGGCAAAATGGAGGTCGTGTTGGACATAACTGGCTTCTTTCAATTCACTGCTTGGGCGTCGCCACAGGTTTTGCGCCTTGCGGAGCGGCAGCCATTCCCTGAATGCGGGCGCGCACTTCGGGTGGCATGGCTTCCAGGGCTTTTTTCATCTCTTCGGCATTCAACGGGCGACGCATGGATTCAGGAACCGAAACCGGCACGCCGGGTTTGGCCTGGGCTTCTCTCATCACCGGGAGCAACGTCGGCGAAGGTGTTGGTTTTTGCGGTTGAGCCGCGCCTGCCGGTTGAGCCGCGGAGGTTTGTTCCGCCGGTTGAGCTGCTTGGGATTGCGTCGCCGTTTGCGGTTGCGCTGCGGGCGATTGCGTGGCCGCGGGCGAATCCGTGACGACGCTGCTGCCGCCACCGCAAGCCGTCAATCCGGCAATGAAGGAAAAAAGCGCCACCATCAGCGCGCTGCGAACGATCAGGTTATTGTGTTTCATACTTCTCAAAAAGGAAGTGTGGCCAGGGGGGGCACACTTACCGGAAATAAAGGTCAGTTAAAGACGAATTTCGACCACCACGCCGAGCGAGGTTTTCAGGTCGCGCAAATCGTAATCTTCTTCCAGCGTGTTTTCCCGATCCAGCACCAAAAACGTTACGGCTTCGGTCAGCGGAAACGCGCTGACGTGCCAGGTTCCGCGATGCAGCTTGAACGCGCACGACCCATCCACCAAAAATGCCGCCAGCTTATTGATGTCCGGCATGGCAGTTCCGTTTTCGGACGGAGGCGCAACGGCGATCACGGATTTGGTTCCGCCCAAGGGCGCGAAAAACTGTTCCGACCGCAAATGACGCCCCAGAAAATCAAACGTCATCGGGCGCGCTTCGACCGTTTGCGCGGCAATGCTGGCTTGCCCGCCATCCAGATCGAGCCGGATGTTTCCGCGTTCGGTGACGATTTCGCCATACGGGGAAAAGGCTTCCGCCGTCATGGGTTGAACGGCCAGTTGAATGGTGTGAATCAAATTTTCGCTTTTGGCGGTTTCGCGCTGACGAGCAGGCGCGGCTGCTGCACCGGTTGCTTTCATGGATAGACTCACCTTTCCTTTAGAGGTTTATGGTTGACGTTTAGGGAGCGACAGGGAACGAGCGCCAGAATGGGCGATTTCTGACAGCAGTTGCTTCAATGTTCGGGATGGGGCCGAAACGATCCCACGTCAGTACATACAAGATAAAAGCTATGGAATCAGTAAATTGATGCGGCGTTTTAGCATGGCATTCCGCAGAGTGTCAAAAGTTGACCAGGCTCTGACCTCCTTGCTTTACTCGCTAATCTCAGACCATTCAACCCAAACCGGTTGCTCCCCCTCGAATTGACAAAACTCTTTTTGAAAATTAGTATTACAGCAACTGATATGTTAGTTGCTGTAATTTTAGAGCTTAAAAGATAAGTTAAAGCGGCGGGCTAGGTTTGTTCGCCGGTCAAGGAGTTACTGGCTATGACTTCAACGGCAATCCAACCGAACAACTTTGTTATCAATCGCGCTACGTTGAGCGATCAGATTTATGAGTATCTGCGAGGCGAGATTCTGACCGGACGGTTTGCTCCAGGCGACAGGATTGATTTGGGCGAACTGGTCGAACGGCTGAAGGTTTCCAAGATGCCTGTCAAAGAGGCGATTGGCCGATTGGCGACTGAAGGTTTGCTGGATGTGCAGGCGCAACGCGGAACGTTTGTCAGCAATGTGAATCCGCGTGAATTGGCAGAAACTTTTCAGGTGCGATGCGCGCTGGAAATGCTGGCAGGTGAGCTGGCTTGCCAGCACGCGAAAAAAGCCGACATTGAACGCTTGCGTCAGTTGATCGCTGAAATGGAGAAATCCGACGAAGTCGCGAACCATCTGGAATTGAATTTCCAATTTCACAGTTTGATCGTCGAACTTTCTGGCAACCGCAAACTGGCTGAAACCTATCATCGGTTGCGCGTGCCGATTCAGGTGGCGGGCATTCATTACCGGTCAGAAAACTGGGTAGACCGCGTCGCTCAGGAGCAGAAAGAACATCGCGCCATCGTACGCGCGCTGGAACAGAAAGATGCGGAGGCTGTGTCGCGCGCCATCAGCGACCACATCAAACGCGGCGGCTCTTCTTTGCTGGAAGATGTCGAGCGATCTGTCAATCAGTAAGCAAAAAGGAATAAGCAATCACACAATTCAACGCGCAGTTTACGGTTCCAGCGGGAAACGACTTTGGCGAGCGATGCCCGGACTGAAACCGATGCACTGCGCTGTTTCCAATGGAGGCACAAGATGATTCATCCGGTTATCCATCGGTCACGGGCTTCAGTAAAAATTGTGGCTGTGACTTTGTCAATTCTCGCGTTGTGGGCGCTTTCGGCACCGACGGCGCTGGCGCAACGCGGGCGGGGTACCATTCTTGGTACGGTGACAGATTCCACCGGCGCAGTCGTTCCCGGCGCAACGGTGACAATCACCAACATTGCAACCAACTCCGTGACAACTGCCGTGACAAACGAAGACGGCAATTTCGTGTCGCCTAACCTGAACGTCGGCGCTTATTCCGTCGCCGCGACCAAAGTCGGGTTCAAAAAGGCGCTGCGCAGCGGCATGACGCTGGAAGTTGACCAGCGCGCTGAAATCAAGCTGATTTTGGAAACCGGCGCAGTCACCGAAACGGTCGAAGTCACCAGCCAGGCTCCGCTGGTGGATACGACGACGGCGACTTTCGGCAAAGTCATCGAAAACCGTCGCGTCGAAGAATTGCCGGTCAATGGGCGCAATGCTTTGTCATTGGTGCTGCTTGCTCCCGCCGTGCAATCCGGCGTCGGCCCGACGGCTTCGGGCTTTGCGGATCGTGGTACGCAGGTTTCGTTCATCCGCATCAACGGCTCGCCGTTCGCTACGAACAACCTCGTCGTAGACGGACTCAGCAGCGTCAATGCTTATCTGCCGGACGTGAACATCAATCCGAACGTGGATTCGGTGCAGGAATTCAAAGTTCAAACCAACACGATGTCAGCGGAATACGGCTTCACGTTGGGCGGCGTCGTGAACCTCGTGACCAAAGCCGGGACGAATGCTTATCACGGCACGCTCTACGAGTTTTTCCGCAACAATTCGCTCGACGCCAATTCCTGGGCCAACAATCGCGCGCAGCGCCCGAGACAGCCCCTGCGTTACAACCAGTACGGCGGTTCGATTGGCGGGCCGATTCGTTTGCCGGGCAAAGTCTTCGGGCCGCTCGCCTACGAAGGGCGCGACAGAAGCTTCTTCTTCTACAACTACGAAGGCTATCAGTTCGTGACCAACGCTTCAGGTTTTTACACCTTGCCAACCGAAGCTTTCCGCAACGGCGATTTTTCCAAACTGGCCGATGCCACGGGCAAACCAATCATCATTTACGATCCGGCGACAACTCGCCCGAATCCGAACGGACAAGGCTTCCTGCGCGATCCGTTCCCCGGCAACATCATTCCGGCCAATCGGATTGATCCGGTGTCGAAAAACTTTCTGCGGTTTTACCCGCTGCCGAACCGCACGGCGGACAATGCCTTCACCAACTTGAACAACTTCTTCGGCGCGGTCAGCAACAAACGAACGCTGAACAATCACACATCGCGCGTGGATCACCGCTTTTCCGAAAGGAACAACTTCACGGCGCGTTACACCTTTTACAAACAGTTCACCGACAACGGCACGGGAAACCTTTACCCCGACCCGCTGGTGCGTCAGCGCACTGATCCGTTTCGCGGACACAACGTTGTGCTCAGCGACATTCATAACTTTACGCCGAACCTGATTCACGAATTCCGCATCGGCGTGGCGCGACAAATTTTTGAATTCAAGGTGGCAAGCGCCGATCAGAATCTGCCTTCGCAATTGGGTTTGCCGTCAATTGTCCCGCCGGATGTCTTGCCGCGTCCGAACAACGGCTTGCCCGGATTCAACACCGGCACGGTCGGCAAACGCGGCGGCGCGGTGTGGCAATTGTTCGATTCGCTGACCTGGTTGCGTGGCAATCACACGGTGAAGTTTGGGACGGAACTGCGCTTGACGCAGGCGAACAATTTGCAAAAAAACTCACCGTCCGGCGACTTCACGTTCCCAACTACATTGACTGACAATGCCGCCCCCATCGCGGGCAATCGCATCAACACAGGCAATCAATTCGCCACGTTCTTGCTCGGCGCAGTTGGCAGCGCATCTGTTACAACGCATCTGGGCGAATCCGAAGTCGGCAAATCGTACGGCTTTTACGTCAACGACGAATGGAGGATTCGCCGCCGCCTGAGTCTGAGTTTGGGTTTGCGTTACGATTACCAGCAACAACCTTACGAGCGGCGCTGCGGCACTTCGATGTTCAATCCGTTCGTTACCAACCCGACCAACGGGCTGGCCGGAGCGACGCAATACGCTTGTGTGGATTACGGTCGCACGTTTTCCGACGACGACAAAAACGATTTCGCGCCGCGCGTAGGTTTTTCGTGGGATCTGTTTGGCAATCAGAAAACCGTTGTGCGCGGCGGATATGGCATTTTTATGTCAGCATTGTTTTCTTATTGGAACGCCAATTACGAAAGCACGAATGGGTTTGCCGGAACGACGACTTCTTATCCGCCGCCAAACGGCAACAATCTGCTGACGGCGTTTCAATTCAAGGACGGGTTTCCATTTGCGCCGAATCAACCGTTGGGCGCGCGTCTGGGGCCGAACTTTTTCGCCACATCCAGCGCGTCGTTCAAGGAACAAATTTCGCGCACGCCGATGTCGCAGCAATGGAATTTGTCCTTGCAGCAACAACTCGGCGGAGGCTTCCTGGTCGAAGTAGCTTATTCGGCCAATCATGGCACGCATCTGTTGTCGGGCAATTACGATTTGAATCAAGCCGATCCGGCGAAGATTCGTGAATTCGGCCTGGCCGGACGATTGACCAACAACGTGCCGAATCCGTTTGCGGGCAAAGTCCCGGGGCCATTCGGCGGAGCCACCATCACCCAGGCGCAGGCATTACGGCCGTTTCCGTATGTCGGCGGCATCACCGTTCAAGCGCCGCATCAGGGCAATTCGATTTATCACTCGATGCTGGTGTCGGCGGAAAAGCGATTCTCGAAAGGCTTCACGGTGCTGGCGTCCTACACTTTCGCCAAACTCATTAGTGATTCGATCTTCAACGGATTGAACTTCATCGGTTCGGAAGGTGGCAACGATTTCGGCTATCAAAACGGTTTGTACAACCGTCGCGCCGAACGCTCAGAAGACCCATCGAACGTGCCGCATCGTTTGGTGGTCAGCGGTTTGGTCGAGCTGCCTTTCGGCGCGGGCAAACGCTTTGATTTCAAAAACGGCGTGGCCAACAACGTTCTCGGCGGCTGGCAATTGAACACGATTACGACGATTGTGGCGGGCACGCCGACTTCCGTGCGAGGAGCGAACAACGGTCTGGCCAACCGGCCTGACTGGATCGGCAGTCTGGAATTGCCGAGCGGTTTTGTGGACGCCAACCCGCAACGCGGCGTGCAGTGGTTCAATCCGGCGGCGTTTGTGAACCCGGCTTTGTACGTGTTCGGCAACACGCCGCGCGCGATCAGCCAGTTCCGCAATCCTGGCGCGATCATCATTGACCTGTCGGTATTCAAAAACTTCACCATCACCGAAAAGCTGAAGCTGCAATTCCGCGCCGAAGCTTTCAACGCGCCAAATCACGTCAACCTGGGAACGCCGAATGGTTCGTTCGGCGCGGGACCGGGCGGCACAAACAACAACGATGCCTTTGGCCGCATCACCGGGTCACGCGACCCGCGATTGATGCAGTTAGGGCTGAAGCTGATTTTCTAAAAACCGTTCTCACATCCGCACGCGTGGCAGGCAGTCGTTTACGGCAGACGCATGTCACGCGTGCGGTACAAGGCCACGAAACGCAAGATGCTTGTTGAGTACCAACGAAGCTGCGACGCGATGGGGACACGCTTTGACGTGTTTTTGCGCGGCGCGGACGAACAGCATCTGGAAGCCGTGGCCGTCGCCGTGCAGGAAGAAATTCTCCGGCTGGATGCCGCGCTTTCGCGGTTCGATCCGCGCAGCGAAATTGCCCGCGTCAACCGTGAAGCTGGGAAAACGGCTGTGCGTGTTGACCGAGAGTTGTTCGCCTTGCTGAAAACCTGCGAACAAGGGCGACTGGCGACGAATGGCTTTTTTGACGTGACGCAAGGCGGCGGCTGGGAGCTTGACGCGGCTGCTTGCAGCGTGCGATTGGCAACCAGCGGCGTGCAAATTGATCTGGGCGGCGTGGGCAAAGGCTATGCGCTGGATCGCGGGCGAGAGATTTTGCAGCGGTTCCAGGTTGCCAGTGCTTTGTTGCAAGGCGGCACGAGTTCCGTGCTGGCTGTCGGCGACGAAGTCTGGCCGATTGACCTGCGCCATCCGACAAAGCCCGACTTCATCGTGGCGCGAATCGAACTGGCCAATCGCGGGCTTTCCTGTTCCGCCGTGCGCCACGCCGAACAAGAACCATCGGACATCGTGAATCCATTGACCGGGACGCCGCTCGTTGGCGATGCTGCCTGCGTCGTGTTGGCGGCGAGCGCCGCCGAAGCGGAAATTTTCTCGACGGCGTTGCTGGCAATGGGTGAATGGCAGGCAAAGGATTATCTTCGCGCGAATCCTGATTTGAATTTGGACGTTCACTGGCTAAACGCATGACGATTACTCGCCGAACATTTTTGGAAACTGCCGGAGCCGCATTGGCGACAAACAGTGTTGCACGCGTTGAAGCTTCGCCGGTGCGCGTCGCCGTCATTGGTACGGGCGGGCGAGGTTCGGATTTGATTCGCGCGTTGACGACGATTGACGGCGTCGAATTGATCGCTGTTTGCGACGATTACCCGCCGCATCTGGAACAAGGGGCGAAGTATGCCGGGCCACAGGCGAAGACGTTTGTTGATTATCGGAAGCTGCTGGATGAATTGAAGCCGCAAGCCGTCGTCATCGCCGTGCCGCTCTATTTGCATTACAAGATCGCAGCCGATTGCCTGAATGCCGGATACGAAGTCTTTCTCGAAAAAACGATGTGTTATTCGCTGGCCGAAGCGAAGAAGCTTGCGGCGCAAGTCACTGCCTCGAAGCGTGTCTTTCAGGTCGGGCTGCAACGCCGCGCCAACGCCATTTACAAACAGGCGCAGGCAATGGTTGCCGCCGGAATGATCGGACAGGTGGTTTCGATCAAGGCGCAGTGGCATCGCAACAATTCCTGGCGGCGTCCGGTTCCCGTGCCCAGAACTGACGCCAACTGGCCGAAGCTGGAACGAAAACTCAACTGGCGGTTGTACAAAGCTTATTCGCAAGGATTGATGGCCGAACTCGGCAGCCATCAGATGGACGTGGCCAACTGGTTTTTGGGCACGCATCCGAAACGCGTGATTGCTTCGGGCGGCATTGAATACTTTCGCGATGGCCGCGAAGTGTACGACAACATTTCGTGCTTGTATGAATATGAATTGAAAGATGCACAGGGCAAATCGTACACCGTGCGCGCGAATTACACCTCGCTGTGCAACAACGCTTACGAAGGCGCAGCGGAATTGATTCTGGGAACCAAAGGCAGTCTGTATTTGACCAGTGCCAAAGGATTGCTGTTTCAGGAAAAAGGCACCGACGTGGTCAGTTGGGAAGGCAACAAAGATCAACACGCCGCCGATGCCAACGCTGCCGTCGTGACTGCGGGAAAAACGTTGAAACTGTCGAATGATCCCTGGGCGCATCGCGGTGCGCCATTTGAAATTGACATCGCCGAAGGCAACGACACGCGCGATGAACTGGTGTCGTTCATTGATCACGTGCGACGAGAGGACGTGAAAACAATTTGTGATGCGAATGTCGGGCTGATGGATTGTGCAACGATCCTGATGGCAAATCAGTCCGTAGAAACCGGCGGCTGGATTAACTTTCCAACGCCGTAACAATTGAGCGAGGAACACTCATGAAAAGACGAGACTTTTTGACTACGGCAGCAGCAACTACCGGTTATTCGATGTTTATTAGCGTAGATGGTCTGGCTCAGGAACAAGACAAACGTTCTGCTGAACAGATTCGCCAGGAAATGCAGCGCGTCGCTCCGGCGGGCAATCTGGCCGCCGCACCGCTGGAACGCAACATGAAACTGGTGGAATTGAGTTGCGACTTGCTGGTTGCGGGCGGAGGTCTGGCCGGAGTGCTGGCTGCGGTCAGCGCCGCGCGGCACGGAGCCAAAGTCGTGCTGGTGCAGGATCGTTCGCGGCTGGGCGGCAATTCGTCCAGCGAAATCAAAATGCATGTGGTCGGCGCGAACAATCACAAAGGCCGTCCCGGCTGGCGCGAAGGCGGTTTGCTGGAAGAGTTCCGATTGGATGACGCCGCCAACAATCCGCAGCGCTGCTGGGAACTGTGGGATTTATTGCTCTACGACAAAGTCGTCAGCGAACCGAATATCACCTTGCTGCTCGAAACGACGCTCTATTCCGCCGAAGTCAAAGACAATACGATTCAGCGCGTGTTGGCGCGTTGCGACCGCACCGAACACATTTACCGCATCACGTCGAAACTGTTTGCCGATTGCACGGGCGACAGCCGTCTGGGAGTGGAGGCCGGAGCCGAGTATCGCGTCGGCCACGAATCGCGCACTCAGCACGGCGAATCGCTCGCGCCGGAAACCGCCGATAATAAGACACAAGGGTGCAGCATTCTGTTCACTTCGCGCGATTACGGAAAACCTATGCCGTTCACGCCGCCGAAATGGGCGCGCAAGATCACTGAAAAAGATTTGAAATCGCGCGGCATCAATTCGTGGGAATACGGTTACTGGTGGATCGAATGGGGCGGACACCTCAATACCGTGCGCGATAACGAGCGCATTCGCTTTGAACTGCTCGGCATAGTCATGGGTGTTTGGGATTACATCAAAAACTCCGGCAAGTTTCCGTCGTCCGCGAACTGGGCGATGGATTGGGTGGGCATGCTGCCGGGCAAACGCGAAGCGCGCCGGCTGGCGGGCGATCACTGGTTGACGCAAATGGATTTGATGGGGTTGAACGGCGAATTTGAAGACGCCGTTTGCATCGGCGGTTGGAACCTGGATGAACATCCGCCGACGGGTTTTGAAAATCCAGAGCTGCCGCCGTTTGTTTCGATCAAGCTGCCGGGCGTTTACAACATTCCGCTGCGTTCGCTTTACAGCAAAAACATCCGCAACCTGTTGATGGCTGGACGCAACATCAGCGCCACGCATAC
>JAEUQP010000170.1 GCA_016789645.1 Acidobacteriota bacterium
GGCTTCGGCCTTCGCCAGACTTTCCTCAAACGGTGAAACCGCAGGCTTGGCCGGAGTCGTCGAAGTCGGCTTCGCTTCGACAGGCGGTTTGGCTGGCGAAGGTTTCGGCGGCGTGATGACCGCAACAACGGTTCCCGAATTCACTCCCGAAGCATTCGCCGCCGCAGTTTGATTCGCATTGGTTCCCTTTCCGCTCGCGGCACCCAACCCGCTGACATCAGCTTGCAAATCCTTGCTGGCAGGATTCGGGCGATTCAAATTTCGCGTCACCAATTTGCGTTGCGGCCGTTTGGCCTGCACCAATGGAATCGGTTCCGTGGCAACGCCAAGATGCCCGATCATTTGCGCTTCGGTTTTCGTGATGAAAAGAGAAAGAGAAATAACGACGACAATCGCCTTCAAAAAGACGATTTTGGCTGATTTGGGGTTCATACCACTCCTCACTTTGATCTTGGCTCCAAGCTGCATTAAGCAATTCACCTGATTGTTCATCAGAACGTACAGGCAGTGACGGGGGCACTCCACGCGCGCATCTTACAACAAGGTTGCTCGGAATGAACAGTTTGGCTTGAGCGTGGGGCAATTTGCCAACCACTTGGAGAGGATTTTTTCACCATCGAAATCGCCCGGAATCCGGCGCTAACGTATTGTTGACACACTCGGTTGATGTGGGGTTGGATTTCTTGACACGCTTGCAGAGCGCACGTATGATTCGCCCCGTCTTGGCAATGTGTTTCCGATTCAACAGTTTTAGCAATTTTGTTAATCATCAGTCAGGAACTGCCTGCAAGCAGTTTGTGCACAAAGGAAAGAATTAGCAGCTTATGGTCGGCGGATTTATTGGAGAAGCTAGTCAGCGGATCCTCAACGCCCTTGTTCGCCTTCTTGCGCGGTTGAATCCTAATCCCAATCTGCTTTCGCTGATGGGGTTGGGCATCAATGTCCTTGCTGCGGTTCTTTATGGCTACGGCCAGTTTTTTTATGCCGGGCTGGTGATGATCTTTGCCAACATCTTTGATTTGCTTGATGGGCGTGTTGCCCGATTGACAGGTCGCGTTACCCGGTTCGGAGCATTTCTGGATTCCAGTCTGGACAGGCTCTCGGACATGCTGGTTTTCCTAGGTATCATTATTTTTTATTCCCGCGACACTGAATATCACAGCACGCTTTATGCGGCCCTGACTGGCGCAGCCTTGATCGGGTCGGTCATGGTCAGTTACACCGCCGCGCGCGCCGAATCCCTGATTCCGAAATGTGATGTCGGTTTTTTGAGACGACCGGAGCGTGTGGTGTTGTTGATCATTGGATCGCTGACCGTATGGCCTCAATCTTCAAGCCCTTTTCTCAACAAGATGCCGGCGACAATCTGGCTGATGACTGTTTTGTCGTATTGGACTTTTGCGCAACGGTTATTTCACACATGGCGACAGATTCGTGAAATGGAGAGCCGCGAGACGGCTTCTGTTTCCTGAGCTGCTGTTGAATTCCAAAACCGGTTGAGATTTCGTTCGGTTCACTCGTTTCGCTGCGGTCTGACCCAAAGCGAGTCTGCGACGTTTTGCGGGTTCGCTTGCAACCACCACTTTATGAGAAAAAAACTTCAGAAAGATTCGATGATTTGCCCTTGCTGCGGCGAGGTTCGCGGTATTACTTCTTTGGAATGCACGAGCTGCGGCGCACGCCAAATCGGCGAGCCGATGGCCAAACCTGACGTGCTGCTTCCGAAACTTGGCAGTTCGTTTGCCGCCTTGGGCTGCGTTCTGCTTTTGATTTTTACTTTTTTGGCCGTCTGGGTGTTAGGCAACGACATGAAGGTTGGCCGAGTGTTGCTGGTTTGGGCTTTTGGCGATGGAATCAAGTTCACCCAGGAACTGTTGCAGTTAAACCCCAAACTTCCCTACTACAAGATTTTCAGCTACGACGCGTACCGTCAAATCTTTTTCCAAGGATACATCTGGATTCCGATGGCTCTGTTGGGAGTCTGGTTGGGACGCCGCGCAGTGCAGCGGGCGAAAAGTGATCCCGCAAAATTTGGCGGTTTCAAGATGGCTCGCTTTGCCACCGTGGCTTCAGCGTTGTTGCTGGTGGCTTTCAGCGTCGGAGTCATTTCGCACATCCCGGAAGCGTTGGAACGTGGCCGGTTGAAAAAAGCGGCGGCGACTCGCGCCGCGATGTATGCGCTGCATGCCGAAGCGCTGGAAAAATATCATCGCGAGTATGGCAGCTATCCACAGGAACTGTCGGATGTTTCGCGCGTCAATGCCGAAGCCGTTCCGAACACCGATTACTGGGAAAATAACTTCACGTATCAACCGACGGGAGTCATTGCTTCGCGTGGCAGCGCCATCAGCTTCAGCAACTACAAGCTGATTTCCGCTGGACCGGATGGAAAATTCGGTACCGAAGACGATATCTCCATGGAAGACGGAATCATTCTCCAGGACGGACAAACCAAGATTGAAAAAGCTCCGTCGTCCACGGATTCACCCAAACGGTAAACTTCGAGCCTCGGATTTCCCCAAGACAGTTCCGGGCCAAGGCCTTTTGACGAATCCTGGTTGAATTCAACATCCTGCGGCCTCAAGTTACGTGCCCTTTGACGCAAATAGCTTGAGGCCGTTTTACACTCAATCCCCTTGTTGTGCTCCAAACGCTGAAGCAAACACATGCGCCATAACTGGCTAGCTCGACTTTATTACAAACTACGTGGCCGCGATCCTCTGGCGGAGTATTACGAATGGCTTGTCCAATTTGGTCGAGTCACCGAAGGCCGAGTTCTGGATTCTTTGGAAGATGATTCAGGGAGCACGGCCATTTATTACCGTTACAACGTCGCCAACGTAGATTACGAAACTTCGCAAAAGCTGACAGCAGACCAACTGCGACGCTCGCATGAATTCGTTCCCGGCGCGAGCATCACCGTTCGTTACGATCCGAAAAGCCCAGGAATTTCCATTGTTCCCTAACGGTGGTTGGTAGACGGTGGTCAGCAATCTTTTGATGCCACCGCCAAACGCCAACCGCCAACCACCAACCTATGTTTCGCAAAATTCTGATTGCCAACCGTGGAGAAATCGCCGTCCGGTTGATTCGCGCCTGCCGCGATTTGGGCATTTCGCCCGTTGCAGTGTATTCCGAAGCCGACCGCCAGGCTCTGCACGTGCGACTGGCCGACGAAGCCTACTTCATCGGCGAAGCTCCGGCAGCGCAAAGTTATCTGGTCGGCGAAAAGATCATTGATGCCGCCAAAAAATCCGGTGCCGAAGCGATTCACCCGGGCTACGGTTTTTTATCCGAACGCGAATGGTTTGCGCGCGCAGTGAGCGAAGCCGGTTTGACCTTTATCGGCCCATCGCCGGAATCCATCGAGATGATGGGCGACAAAACAAACGCGCGCATTGCAGCGTTGAAAGCCAATGCGCCGATTGTTCCGGGCACGACCGAACCGCTGACGAATGAAGCCACCGCCAAAAAAGTCGCAGCGGAAATCGGTTATCCCGTCATGTTGAAAGCGTCCGCAGGCGGCGGTGGCAAAGGCATGCGCATCGTTCGCTCCGACGAGGAAATAGCAGCCGCCTTGCAAATGGCCAGCGCCGAAGCCCTGGCCGCGTTTGGCGATCCGTCGGTGTACATCGAAAAGCTGATCGAACGACCTCGCCACATCGAAATTCAAATCGTCGCGGACAAATTCGGCAACATCATCCATCTGGGCGAACGCGAATGTTCGATTCAACGCCGCCATCAAAAAGTCATCGAAGAATGTCCGGCCAGTTTCAACGATGCCGAGTTACGCGAACGCATGGGCAAAGCGTCAGTTGAAATCGCGCGCGCAGCCAATTACCACAGTCTGGGCACGATTGAATATCTGGTGGATGCCGACCGCAATTTTTACTTTCTGGAAATGAACACGCGGTTGCAGGTGGAACATCCGGTCACCGAAATGGTCACCGGAGTGGATTTGGTGCGGGAACAGATTCGCATCGCCGCCGGTGAAAAGCTGAGTATCAAACAGGAAGACGTTCGTTGGAGCGGTTCGGCCATTGAATGCCGCGTCTACGCCGAAGACCCGGCCAACAATTTTTTGCCGTCGCCCGGCAAAATCACTCGGCTCAGAACTCCATCCGGCCCCGGCGTGCGAGACGACAGCGGTGTGTACGAAGGCTGGGAAGTGCCGCTGTTTTACGATCCGATGATTTCCAAACTGGCGGCGTGGGGAGCGACGCGCGATGAAGCAATTGGCCGCATGCGTCGCGCGCTCGGCGAATATCACGTCGGCGGCATTCGCACGACGATTCCCTTTTTCCTCTCGGTGTTGGATGACGAAGAATTCCAGCGCTGCGAAACCGACACAGGGTATATCGCGCGATTTCTGGAACGCCAAAAAGCGAAGGCTGCATCCGATCCGAATGCCGAACTGGAAATCGCTGCCGCCATTGCTGCGGCGTTGAATTTCACCGAACAAACGCGCGCGCAACAACCCACTTCACCCGCTCAAACCACCAGCATCAGCAAATGGAAAGCCGCTGGACGAATCGGACGGTAACAACCTCATGAAATTGCAAATTGAGATTGACGGACAATCCAAAGAGGCCGACTTCGTGACGGTCAATGACTTGGCGCAACTGACGCTCGACGAACAAATGCATTCTGCCGAAGTCAGCCAGCCGGAGCCGGGCCTGTATGTCGTCAACCTGAAGAATCGCGTGTACCGCTGTGCGTTGGAAAAATCGCCTTCCGGAGAAACGGAAGTCGTCGTCAATGGCAAACGCATTCCGATCAAAGTCCGCGACAAAAAACATCTGCGCGGCAATATCGGAGCCGACGCAGGCGCAGGCGGCAAAGCGACGTTGATTTCGCCAATGCCCGGCAAAATTGTTCGCGTCCTGTTGAACGTAGGCGATGAAGTTGTCGCCAATCAGGGGGTGCTGATTGTCGAAGCCATGAAAATGCAAAACGAAGTGCAATCTCCCAAAGCAGGAACGGTGGCTGAAATCCGTGTCGCCGAAGGCCAGACGGTCAATGCGGGAGAAACGCTGGCAGTGATTGAATAAAAAAAGCGGGGCGATTTTTCCGGTCGTCCCGCTTTTGGTTTTCAGATTGAAGAAAGTGAACTAAATCAAACCAGAAAACTTTGAAACAGGATTTCCAGGATTTTGTTCAGGATGAACAGGATTCAAGCTTGGCGGGATGACCTCAATCACTAATGTTCCTGTCAATCCTGTCAAAAATCTTGTTCATCATATTTTCTTACGCTCTGTCCCAAAGTTGGTTGTTCCGATTTAGGCAGCTTTCTTTTTGGCTTTCCCGCCCGAAGACAGAACTTCGATGGCTTTCTTGAGCATCAAGTCTTCAGAAGGTTTCGGGCCAACCACTGCCGGAGGCTGACCTTCTCCAGCCGGGCGATTGGAATCGTCGCCCCCCAAATCAGCCAAATCGGCGCGCTTCACTTCAACATTCGGAACCACACCTTCCGCCATAAAAATCTTGCCGTTCGGCGAAGCGTGACGCGCCGTAGTCAGCAGCAACGCCGATCCATCATCCAATGGGAACAACTGCTGTTCGACGCCCATACCAAACAACGTGCGTTCGCCAACCACATCGCCTCGCTGATTTTCCATGATCGCGGCGGCAATGACTTCGGCGGCTCCGGCAGTGGTGCGATCAATGATCACCGCCACCGGCAAATCCGTCAGGTCGTTGTCGGCTTTGGCGTCGTACGTCGCCATCACCTTGTCTTTGCGACCAATCGTTTTGGCAATCGTGCCGGTCTTCAGGAAGAAATCAGCAATGGCCACGCCTTCTTTCAAATCGCCGCCTGCCGAACCGCGCAGATCCAGCACAATGGATTTCGCGCCTTTCTTGACCGCATCCTTGATCGCCGTGGCCACCGCTTCCGATTGGCCTTTGTTCAGGATCGGCACTTTGACATAGCCAATTTGCTGTTCCAGCGATTTCACTTCGGGGGCGATGGACGGCACCGTGCCGCGCACCAGTTTGATTTTTTCTGTTTTGCGATTGATGAGCGCCAGTTCAACACTGGAACCGGGCGTTCCAGCCAGCAACGAACGAACGTCGAACAAATCCAAATCGCGCGTCGCGTGCCCGTCAATGTATTCGATCACGTCGCCAACTCGAATGCCTGCCTTGTCGGCGGGCGAAGTCGGCACCACCGCAATCACATACGCAAAACCGGAATACTGGCCGATGACCATACCGGTCACGTCATTATTCATTTTGCCGGCTTGGTATTCCTTGACCTGCGGCGGCAGCAAATACGCGCTGAACGGATCCAGTCCGTCGGTCAATCCGCGCAAAGCTCCGATGCGAACTTTTTCCAGATCGGGTTTTTCGACGTATTCGTTGACGATGTGTTGAACGACGTTTTCGAAAATTCTCAACTGTGCGTAAGGCCCCGGATCAGCCAGAGCGCGAACCAGCGGATTATTCGACCGGGAAAGCATGCCGCCCACAACAGAATAGAGGGCGATAAAAGCGGAAAGTGTAATCAGCGTCAGTTTGCTGCGAATGGACATTGAACCGGCTCCTTATACTAAAACGTTTCGGCCTGTCAGAATTGCCAACCGATTGAGCGCTCAATAATTTGGACAATGGGAACAAGCGGGATGGATCATACACCACGAAAATTTTGCGGCGCAAGCAACGCCTCTGGCTCATGAGGTATTTGGCGAAAAACCTCTTTGCTTACGCGCTTCATCTCAACTTTTTTGAATCGAAAACCAATCCCCAGGCTCGAATTTGCGGCTATCGTGAAAAAAATGCCGCTCGGACTTCCGAACTCCGAGCGGCGTACAGGAGGATACCCCTTTGAAGAAACACCGGCTGGTGCTTTTCTCAGTGAGCTTCGTCCTTGAAGACGCTGTCCTGGAAAGTCGGGTTACCGTTTTTTCAAAGCTGCTTGGATTGAGATTAACGTTCCGAATCCGGTTTGGGAGTTGGGGTCGGGACTCGCTTCATGGTGGGCGGTATGCGCGGAGAGCGATTCTGGCCTCCGCCGCGCATCCCAGGAGTTTGGGGAGATTGCGCAGGTGACGGAGTACGCTCAAATGTAAACGGCGGAGCCTCAGAAACCAGTTTGGCTTGCGCTTCGGCCATCCCGGCTCTGGCAACGGCAGATTCCGGATTCAACGCCAGCACACGGCGATATTTTTCTCTCGCCATCGGATACCGCTTGGCATCCAGGTCGGATTTGGCCTCGTTCAGATTGCGCACAATCAACGCCAGAATGCCCAATCTGGTGTTGACCAGACTCGATTCGGCAGAATTCGGATTGATCTGCTGGTATTCCTGATATTTGGCAATCGCCTCGCCGTATTGCTCGCGATCTTCCAGCGCTTTGGCCTGATTCAACACACTGCTGGCGCGTTCGGCCAAACTCGGGGTAGGCGTAGGCGTAGGCGTGGGAACCGCAGCTTGAATCGGCGAGGTCTTCGGTTTGGGAGTTTGCTTCGGCGTTCCGGTCGGAGTTGAAGTCGGCGACGGTGTCGTCGTGATTTGAGCCGCCAGATTTTGTTCGTTGATGCGGCCCCGTTCGGAAAAGAAATACGCACCGGCTGCCGTCCCAGCCACCAGTAACCCGCAAGCTCCCAACACCAGTACCAATTTATTTCCGGCGGATTTCGGTTTCACAACGACAATGGTTTCTTCATCGTCCGTCGCGGCTTTGGCGGCGGAAACCGGTTTGACCGCATCGCCGGACGCCGACGGACTTGCCGTTTTCAACTGTGCCAGCGGAACTGTTTCGGCTTCCTGCATCGGTGAATTGGTCGGCGGAGTCAGCGCCGCCGGTGAAACAGGCGCAACAATCGGCGGAACTTGTGCCGACGCAGAGGATGCGGATGCCGGTCTGGGTTCCGTGCCAGAAATCAATGTCGCCGCATCGGAAATCAACGTCGGAGCGGAATATAACGGCTTGGTCAATCTGCCACTGTTGCTTTTGGTTGCAGACTCGGTTCCGACCGTACGTTCGTGAATTTGCAGAGCTTCCAGAAATTCCCCTGCTGTTTGATACCGGTCGTTGGGACTTTTTTGCAGCGACCGCATGATGATCGCCGCCAGCGTCGGCGGCAGATCCGGACGCAATTCCAAAATCGGCGGCGGCGGAACTTCGATGTGGCCTTTGCGAACTTCCCAATCGGAACCGGTCGCGGAACGCAGAAACGGCAATCGCCCGCTCAGCATTTCGTAAAACGTCACGCCCAAACTGTACAAATCCGACCGCACATCAATGTCCAAACCGAGCAATTGTTCGGGCGACATGTATTCGACCGTGCCGGGATGAAATCCGGTTTGCGTCATGCCGCTGCTGGAATTCGGTTCGCCCAATACTTTGACGATGCCGAAGTCCGTAATTTTCAACCGGCCTTTGTGATCCAACAGCATGTTCGCCGGTTTGATGTCGCGGTGAATGATTCCCGTGTGGCGAATGTCGGATTCATCCACGTAGGTGAAGTTGTGTGCGAATTCCAAAGCGGCCAACGCTTGTTTGCACAGATACACCGCTTGAGCCGGAGTCGGCACGCCCTGACGCGCCAGCAAATCTTTCAAACTCAAGCCCGGCACATATTCCATCACCAGGTAATAATTGTCTTCGGCGGTGAAAAATTCGTAAACGCGAACGATATTCGGATGATCGAGTTGGGATTGAATGTAGGCTTCGCGGCGAAACCGGGCTTTCAGATGCGATTGTGCCGCCGGAGAAAACGCTCCGAGTAAGATGGATTTGACGACGATTTCGCGCGGCAGATTGACGTGCTGCCCGCGATAGACCGTTCCCATGCCGCCGTGCGCCAGTTCGCTGGTGATTCGATAATTGCCTATGATTCTGCCGATCATTCGTTAC
>JAEUQP010000183.1 GCA_016789645.1 Acidobacteriota bacterium
GGCCCGCGTTCGAACGAAGGCGCGATTTTCACGTTGAACCAACCACCAGCGCCAGGCGAAGCTCTGCAACCCAATGGCAAACCAAACGGAACCGGCAAATCCGTACCCGAACCTTCTCGCCTGACCGCAGAAGAAGTTCGCAACATCGCGGAGAGGTTGAAAAAAGCTCCGCCAGTCATTCGTCAGGCTCCGGTCGAACCTGCCGTTTCAATCCCTGAACCAGAGGTTGCATCTCCCGACTCCCAACTCCCAACTCCAGAACCTGAAATTCGCAATCCGCATTCAGAACCTTTGGCCGCGATCAGCAATCAACGGCGTCAACACGAAGTTCCCATCGAACCGATCGTGCCCTCGCGATTGCATCCGCGCCTGGTGTTACTGACCGATCCGCAAGCCGCCGAATGCGAACAGTACCGCACGCTGCGCACCCAGTTGTTTCACGCGGCAGAACGAAAGAAAACGCAGGTGATCACCATCACCAGCACGCTGGCGGGTGAAGGCAAAACATCCACGATCATCAATCTGGGACTGGCCATCGCGCAATCCGAAAAACGCGTGCTGATTATTGACGGCGATTTGCGGCGTCCGAACGTGGCCGCGTATCTGGGCGTCAAACCCAAAGCCGGATTGGGCGATGCATTGCGCGGCGAAGCTGAACCGCTGGATTCCCTGTTTACGCTGGAAGGCCACGAAATGTATGTGCTGGCCGTCAGCCGCGAATCGGCGAATCCGACCGAATTGCTGTCCAGCGAACGGCTGGTGGAAATGATTGCCGATCTGCGCAATTACTTCGATTTCATTTTGATTGATTCGCCACCGGTGTTGCCGTTTGCCGATGCGCGATTGCTGGCCAATCAGGCAGACGCCGTGATGCTGGTCATTCGCGCGGGTATGGCGCAGTACGAAACCGTCGAAAAAGCGATTGACGCATTGCCCGCCGCCAAAATGCTGGGCGTGGTGCTCAACGGTGCGGAAGTCTTCGAAGAAGCTGGGTATTACGATTATTACTACAATTATTCCCAACGTAACCGTCACCGTTCGTGGTGGCAAAAACTCCTAAGCCCCAGGAAAAAATCTCCTCCAGGAAGGAAGCTGAAGTTGTAACTTGGCTAAATCAGAGCAGAAAACCTTGAAACAGGATTGACAGGATTTTTTCAGGATGAACAAGAGTCAAATTTGGCAAATGCCTTGCTGTAATTGATGTTCCTCTAAATCCTGTCGTAAATCTTGTTCATCCTGTCAAAAAAAGTGTCTCAATGTCTTTTGTTCTGATTTAGGTGGATCGGACCTGTCATTTCGTGTGGCGTCCACCACCAACCACCAACCACCAGCCACCAATTCAAGTGATTCGTCGAAACATCTGGTTCAAAACCCTGACGCTGTTTCTGGTCGAAACCGGCATCGCGTTTTCCGTGATTCTGCTCGGCCTGTACATACGGTTTCCCAAATATCTTGGCTCGATCCTGATTGACCAGCGCGGCATTTACAAAATCGTGCTGACCACGCTTGTCTGCCAATTCATTTTTTACCTGTTCGATCTGTACGACATTTCCAAACCCCGATTGCGGCGCGAATTGCTGACCGACATCTTCCAAGCCGTCGGCGTGGTGCTGTTGATTCTCGGGTTGACCTTCATGCTGCGCCCGACGTTGCTGCTTGGCTATGAACAGGAAATCGAAGGCGTGGGCATTGCTCGCACGGGCAACGGCGTTCCGATCATTGCGCTGATTCTGGCGTTGTTTTTAATGACGGTCTGGCGGTTGGGAATTCACTGGGTGATGCGAAATCCCAAACTGGGCGATTGGATTTTGGTCGTCGGCACCGACAAACTGGCCAGAGAGGTGGCGCACGAAGCCATGTTGCGTCGCGATCTGGGGTACAAAGTCGCCGGGTACGTCGCCGAAGACATCGGACTGGTGGGAACGGAACTCGTCAGCGAAAGCCAATCGCCCCACAACGGCCCGATTGTTTTTTCGCGCAAGGTGCTGGGCGCGGTCAGCGATTTGAATCGCATCGTGCAGGAACAGAAAATTGACCGCGTGGTCGTCGCGTTGCAGGATCGGCGAGGTCGCATGCCCGTGGATCAATTGTTGAAAATCCGGCTGCAAGGCCAAGCCGCCATCGAAGAAGGCACGGCGCTTTATGAAAAGCTGACGGGCAAAATCAACGTCGAGATGTTGCGCCCAAGCTGGATCATCTTTTCCGGCGGCGGCAAACGCGGCACGTTCTGGGGCGTCATTCGCCGGTTGTTCAATCTGATGGTGGCGCTGATCGCCATTCTCGTTTCCCTGCCCATCGCGCTGCTGGCGGCCATTGTGATCAAACTGGATTCGCCCGGACCGATTTTTTACACTCAGGAGCGCGTTGGCAAAAACGGGCGCACGTTCAAGATCATCAAGTTTCGCTCGATGCGCCAGGACGCCGAAAAAGACGGGGCGCAATGGGCTGCCGAACGCGACCCGCGCATCACACGCGTCGGCAATTTTTTGCGCAAAACGCGCGTTGATGAAATTCCGCAATTTCTCAACATCCTGGTCGGCGAAATGAGCTTCGTCGGTCCACGCGCCGAACGCCCGGTGTTCGTTGAACAACTGACGGAACAGATTCCGTTTTATTCCCAGCGCCATCTGGTCGAACCCGGATTGACCGGCTGGGCACAGGTCAATTACGGCTACGGCTCTTCGGTGGAAGACGCCGTCCAGAAATTGCAGTACGATCTGTACTACATCAAAAACGTTTCGCTGCTGTTCGACATCTGGATCATGTTCAAGACCATCAAGGTCGTCTTGTTTGGATATGGAAGATAGTGATAAAGGATTCGAGATTTAACCGCAGAGGCGCAGAGAACGCAGAGTTAGCGCAGAGGTTAGACTCGTATTGAAAATGGATTGATACAGCCTTTGAGTTTTGGTTGCGTCTCAACTACACAGCAGTGAGTCGTAAACAATTATTGGAGGCGAAGATGAAGATCAATGATTTAACATGGAAGATTATCGGGGCAGCGATTGAGGTTCATAAGATTTTAGGGCCAGGCTTGCTGGAATCAGCTTATGAAGAATGTCTGTGCAGAGAATTGGCGTTGAGAGGAATTCGATTCAAACGGCAGTTTCCGCTGCCCTTGGAATACAAAGGCATCAAGATTGAAAAGGCATATCAACTGGACCTGCTTGTAGAGAACACTGTCGTCGTTGAGATCAAATCAGTCGAGGCTCTCCATCCAATCTTTGAGGCACAAACTCTGACTTACATGAAACTTGGCAATTGGAAAGCCGGACTCCTCTTCAATTTCAAAGTCGAAGTCTTAAAAAATGGCGGTATAAACCGGCTTGTCCTGGGTTTGGGTGAAAATGATGAAGTCGAATCTGATTAAGCCTCTCTGCGCTTCCTCTGCGTTCTCTGCGCCTCTGCGGTGGAAACGCTTTTCTCCAAAAACCTCTCGGAGGTCACAATGAGAACTCTTATTTTACTGGTCGTTGCTTTATCTTCCGTAGCTTTTGCCCAATCCGATTTGGACAAAGCTCCCAAACCGCAAACGCGTGAGCGCGTCGCATCGGAAAAGAAACCTGACAGCGATCAGCAACCCAAGCCGGTTTCCGATGCCGACCGTCAATCGTTGCGTCGCGAAACCCAGTCCGAAGAAGAAGCGGCAGTGCTGCCGTACATCAACAACTTTTTCGCCACAACGCGGCTTGGCCCCGAAGACGTCATTTCAGTGGATGTGTTCGACCAGCCAAACTATTCGCGCGCGAACATCGTCATTCCGCCGAACGGGAAAATCAGTTATCCGCTGATCGGCCACATCGTCATTGCCGGTCGCACCATCGAAGAGCTGGAAAAAGAGTTCACCGAAAAGTTGTCCGAATACATCCGCGAGCCCAAAGTTTCGATCCAGATCGCCCAGGTGCATAGCCTGAAATACATGGTCATCGGCGATGTGACTCAGGC
>JAEUQP010000209.1 GCA_016789645.1 Acidobacteriota bacterium
CCGTTACGCGCAATTCATACGATCCCGGTGGAAAGCCTTTCAGCGGAACGCGCGCCGCATAAGGAACGCGTTGCAGGTCGGAATCCGGCGCAACGGTCATTTTTACCACTGGCGAAGCGTAGATCAGTTTGCTGCCGCTGAAGAGATGCGTTTGCGTTACCAGATCAACCGCGTTGGCTTCAGATTTGGCGTTGTACACAAACAGCAGCAGATCCATGTTGCCGCCGGATTTGAATCGCCGCGACGCTGATGACAAACGAGGAATCGCGCCGTTGTTCTGTTCCGCCGGGGAAGTCGGTACTACTTGTGTGGTTTGCTGGCTGGGTTCGGAAAGCAGAATGCCGCTCAGCATCAACTGATTGGGTTTCAACGCGGGAATTTCTACCCAACCGTTGGCGCTGCCCAACTGGCCGGTTTGCGCTTCGCGGACGGCAATGCGTGCCTGATAAAACCCCGGCTTGAGCAAGGTCATCCGGCGATAATTGATTCCTTGTTGCCGCACCTGTCCCAACGTTTCCGGTTTGATGTTGATGTTGATGCGTTCATTGAAACTGGCTGCCACTTTGCCGCGTTCGTCGAAAAAATATCCCGCCAGGTCGAGCGTGCCTTGCAACCGTCCTTTGGTTTCTTCCAGTCGCAGGGTGTTGGAATCAATCAGCACATTAACTAGCGCGCCGGACCCATCGGTCAGATCAACAAAATCTACGGCCAGTTTGACCGGAACGTCTGGCAGCGGAAACAACGATCCGATTCCGGCGGCCAGTTGTTTGTCTGTGGCGGCTTTTACCTCCTGCGCCTGTTTTTCCGGCGGCAAGTTCTTCAGTTTTTCCTGCCGTTTTTCTTCAGCTTTCTTTTCCGCTAGTTCTGCTTTTTCCGCCTTGTCGTCAGGCGAAAAATAGCCATTGCGCGTGCGGACTTTCAGCTCAGGACGATTCGCCACGCGGACTTCGATCTTGTGAAATCGTCCGTCGCGGCGCGATTCCGGCGGTTCGTACGCCAGTACGTAATAGGTTTCGTTGGCGTCCAGCACGCGCTGCAGCCCCAGATTCAAGTCGTTGTTGTTATAAAACAACGTGCCGCCGGTTTCTGCCGCCAGGGCATACAGTCCGTCGCGTTTGGCGTTGAGCGCCGACATCTGGATTCGCGATTGCGCGTTGGCCAACGAAACATCCATTTCGACGCGTTCCGAAGCATCGCCGCCCAACGCAAGAGTCGCCAATCCGCGAGCGTCAATGGAATAAATCACCACGCCGGATCGCGTAGCGGCGTCGGTGATGCGGCGCAGGTCGAATCGTTTGGAATACACGCCCGTGCCGCTGAGGAAAAATCCGTCGGACAACAACACCATCATTTTTCGTCCCACCAGCGGGCGCAAACTGCGAATGACATTTTCCAGCGTGTCCAGCGTCGCTTGCGTGTAATTGCCGCTCATCGCCAGCACCAACCGGGCTTGGGTGCGGACGCGATATTCCCACGAATCGCGTTGGGTCGGAGCGCCATTGGACGACGACTGGTTTTGTTGGCTTTGGCCGCCACCCCGACCGCCGCCCGAACTTTGGCGCGGAGGAGAATTACCGCCGCCCGCCTGTTCCGATCCTCCGCCGCCTTGCAGCAATCCTTCGCGGCGCACCAGATCGGCGATGCCCAGTTCCAGCGCATCCTTGTCGCCGAATTCAATCAATTCGGCCTGATGTTCGGTGATGTACGGAATGCTCGACGGATCAACGATGTTGCGTTCCTGGATGCTCAGCCGGTTGATGGCGCGTTCCAGCATGTCGCGCTGGTCGGTGAATTGCTGAAACAATCCGACGTTGCCGCTGGTGGTGACGATGGCAATTTGATCGCCCGCAACCATTTGTTCGGCGATGAATTTTTGCAGTGTGCGTTTGACGTAAGTCAGATTGGCCGAC
Source organism: Acidobacteriota bacterium (assembly GCA_016789645.1). GTDB lineage: Bacteria > Acidobacteriota > Blastocatellia > RBC074 > RBC074 > RBC074. Next base: position 1,911 of record JAEUQP010000209.1, read on the forward strand.
GCCAGATGAAAATCGTCCACCGCCAGCACAATGTACCGACCAGCCGTTGCCCCGGTTGTCGCTGCGGTTTCAATCGGAGCAGAAGATTTGGCGGATTGTTTTTTCTCCGGCGTGATCCAACGAGCCGGTTGTTTGGCGGTGCCGACGGCGAAATGCGTCAGCGTTTGTTTCTTGCCGTCTTCGTATAGTTCGAAATCTTCGCGTTTCAGGTCGTGAACCGGTTTGTCCTGTTTGTCGGTGACGATCAGATCAATCTGCACCAGTTCGGTTTCGATTTTTAGCGTGTCCTGGTTTTTTGACGAAGCCGGTTTGGGCTGTTGGGGAGGGAAATCCTGTCCGGCGATTGCCAAACAAAACAGAGTCGCCACCAAAACAACTTTCAACGACGAAAGAATGGGAACGCGTGTCAGCATACGACTCGATGACTCCGGCAGGAAATGGTTGGGACGACTCGGGCGCATTGTACGATTATTCGACGGTAAAGTTGATGGAACGTTTGGCGCTGGTTTTGGCGTTGCGGTCAATGACGACCAATCGCAATTCGTATTCGCCCGCTTGAAACTTATCCAGCGAAAATCGCGCCATGTAAGGCCGTCCGGCGTCCGAAATGGGTTGCGACGCTGCCGTTTGCTGAACAATCGGCTCGGCTTCGTTTTGAAAGTTTTTCAGTGGCGTGGCGACGATCAACTGATTGCCGGAATACACCTGCGTTTGGATGGCCAGATCGGTTGCGCCTTTGTCGTTGGATTTGGCGTTGTAGGCGAACACCATAAAGTTAAAGCTGCTGCCGGATTTGAACCGACGATACACAATGGCCGGGCGAGCCATGTCTTGAGGTTCCGGATTGGGTTTGGCGACGTCCGGCTTTCGGGTGGAATCCGGGGACTGTTCTTCGATCTGATTGGATTGTGGAAAAAAGATGCTGCTCAAGGTCAATTGCCGTTTGTCCAGATCGGGAACTTCAAACCAGTTGGACGCCGTGCCGAGCTGCGCTCCGCCATCGTCGCGCGCCACCATGCGAAGTTGATAATAGCCCGGTTTCAATTGCAGCCGTTTGGTGTAAGTGATGCCGTTTTTGAGCGCCGTTTCATGCGAACTCGGCTTGAGATTCATGTTCACGGTTTCCAGGAAGTTCATCTCTTCCTTGCCGTTTTCGCGGTACACCACGCCAATCAATTCCAGTTTGGCAGTTTGTCGGTCGCCGCTGGATTTGAAGCGAATCGTGTAGGTTTCGATGTGCGCCACGATGTCGGTTTGAACTCCGCGCGGAGGTTCGTTCAAAAACGTGACGGCGGTTTCAATCGGAACTTCGCGCCGCTGAAATAACGAAGCCAGCCCGGAAACGATTTGTTTGTTGGCGGCGGACTTGGCTTCGGCAGCCAACTGTTCGGGAGCTTTGGTTTTGTCCTTTTCGGCGGCTTTGGCCAATTCGCGTTCGGCCTTTTCTGTGGCTTTGTCGTCGGGCGCGAAATAGCCTTTGCGCGTGCGAACTTTCAAACCCGGTCGTGTAACGCGGACTTCCAGTTTGCGGAATCGCCCGTCGCGGTAGGAAACCAGCGGTTCAAACGCCAACAGGTAATAACTTTCCGTGTCGTTCATGACCTGCTGCAATCCCCAATTCAGGTCGTTATTGTTGAAAATCGCCCTGCCTCCGGTGTCTTCGGCCAGCGCGTACATTCCATCGCGCTCGGCCTGGATGGAGCTGTTTTCGATGCTCAAACGCACTCCGGCCAACCGTCCCGAGCCAAAAAAACTGGGTGACGAAGCGTCCATCGAATCCGGCATGGCCACCAAGCCGCGTGCGTCAATGGAATAAATGACGACTCCGGCTCGCGTGGCGGCGTCCGTAATGCGGCGCAGATCGAAATACACGCCTTCGCGTTGGCCGCCCAGCAAAAACCCATCGGACAACAGCACCAGAACTTTTCGTCCCGGCAATCCGCGCAAATCCTTGACGATGTTTTCGATGGTCGAAAGCGTGTTCATCGTCAGGTAACGGTTTTCCTGAAGTATCGCTCGCGCTCGTGCGATTGATTCGGAAACCGCCTGCCGGCGATCCATGTTTTGTTTGGCCATCAATTCCTGCACCGGGAGCTCCAGCGCGTCCATATCGCCGTTGTCAATCAATTCGGCTTGGTAAGGCGTAATGCGCGGCACGTCGAAATTGTTGGTGACTGATCGTGTAGCGACGGACAACCGATTGACTGCGCGACGCAGCGCTTCGCGGTTGTCGGTGAATTGCTGGAACAACCCGACCTGGCCGCTGGTCGTCACCAATGCCACCTGGTCGCTGACGCCCAATTGCTGGTCAATGAATTTGGTCAGCGTTTGTTTGGTCAACATCAAATTGCCAGGTTTCAAGTGAATATCGTCCACGGCCAGCACCAGATACCGACCGGTGTCTGCCAGCGGCGGTGCGACCGCAGGCGCAACCGAAGCCGTTTTGTTGGCGGCGACGGGTGTTGTTCTCAACCAATTGGCCGGTCGAGTGGCCGTGCCGATGGAAAAGTGCGAGATGGTTTGCTGTTTACCGTCTTCGAGCAACTGGAATTCTTCTCGTTTCAAATCTGTGACCAACTTGCCCTGTTTGTCCGTCACCACCACGTCAATCTGCACCAGTTCGGTTTCGATGCGCAGCGTGTTGGGGTCTTGAGATTTCTGGCTGCCTTTGGTTTGCGAATGCGCCACGCCTGCGTGAAGCGTTGCAATCACAACGAAAGTGGCAATCAATGCGACGATGGTACAATGCCGGCCTAAACGTAAATTCTCCATAACAATATCCGCGGAATCTTTTTTTGCAGAAACAGATTTGTTGCTCAACTTTACAATTTTAACATCGTTACTGCTGATGGCTATGCTGGAACGTGGTTTTCTCCGAGCTGTGCAGGCTTTTTCGGAACTTTTCCCGGCTCGTGCGGGTATTTTTGGATGCCTTTATCTTGAATCGTAGAGCAGCTTGCCAAAGTTGCTCGGCTTGATCGAAAAGCATCATGATTGAAATCTGCGCAACCCTGGCAGGTTACGCAACATTTTCAGAAGGAGTGAAACGCGATGAGAACGTATCAAATCACCGCAAAACAATTGATTCTGTTGGCACTGGCGACGGCGATTTTCGCCTCGGGAGCCGTGCTGATGTATGACCGTTTCGGAGCAGATTTGCTGGGCCGATTGGTGGGGGCCAAAAACGATAAGGCCGCAGTCGAAACCGCCACAGGCATCGAAGGGCTGACTGATCCTTCGGTCGCCACGGACGAAAAAAACAACCAGGAAGTGTATGCCGCTGCCAGTCCGGGCGTGGTTCACATTACCTCCACCGTGCTGGTCGAAGACTGGTTCAACGCTTACCAGAAAGAAGGTTCCGGTTCGGGGTCCATTTTGGACAAAGAAGGTCGCATCCTGACCAATTACCACGTCATTCAGGACGCCGAAAAACTCGAAGTCAAACTTTCCAACAATAAAACCTACGAAGCCAAAGTGCTGGGCGCAGACCCGGACAACGATCTGGCGGTGATTCAAATCAGCGCACCGGCCAACGAACTGAGCGTCGTGCCGTTCGGCGCGTCTAAAAACCTGTTCGTCGGGCAGAAGGTTTTGGCCATCGGCAATCCTTTCGGGTTGGATCGCACGTTGACCACCGGCATCATTTCCGGTTTGTCGCGCCCGATTCGTTCTGAAATGACGCAGCGATTGATCGAAGGCGCGATTCAAACCGACGCGGCCATCAATCCCGGAAATTCCGGCGGTCCGCTGCTGAATTCGCGCGGGCAATTGATCGGCATCAACACCATGATTTATTCGCCATCGGGCGGATCGGTCGGCATTGGTTTTGCGGTTCCGGTCGAAACGGCGATTCGCGTCATCAACGACATCAAACAATATGGTCGCGTGCGAAAAGCTCGTCCGGGCGTGAACTTCATTCCGCTGGCGAATCTGGGCGAACGGTTTGTCCGCGCGGTGGATATTCCGGTCAACGAAGGGTTGATGGTGGTTGAGGTGCAATCGGGAAGCGCTGCCGAACGCGCCGGGATCAAAGGCGCGACTCAGGCGGTGCGGTATGGTCGGTACCAGATTCCGATTGGCGGCGACATCATTGTGGCGATGGATGGACAAAAAATCGCCAGCCGCGACGATTACGACCGCGTGTTGAACAACAAAAACGTTGGCGAAAGCGTGCGCGTGGAAGTGATTCGGGATGGTCGCCGGTTGACCTTGCCCCTGACGCTGGACGAAGGACCGCGTTTTTCGCGTTCCCGCATGTGATCGGCAATCACTTGATGACAATGCCAGAAGGCGAGGTTGATGGTTCAGCCTCGCCTTCTTCGATTTTAGAGATGTTGACGGC
>JAEUQP010000219.1 GCA_016789645.1 Acidobacteriota bacterium
ATTGCCTATTCCAAGGAACGGCATCAGTTCAATCGGGCCATCGCCAGTTTCGGATTGATCAAGCGCAAACTGGCCGAAATGGCTGTGCGTTGTTATGTCGGCGATGCGCTGGTCTGGCGAACGCTCGGCGCGATTGACCAGTCGCTGGAAACGGTGGACGCCACCGATCCGATGCAGGCGCTGAAAGCCATTGAACAGTTCGCCGTCGAATGTTCGATCATCAAGGTCTGGACAAGCGAAGCGTTGGCGCTGGTGACGGATGAAACCGTGCAGGTGTATGGCGGATACGGCTATTCCAAAGATTATCCGGCGGAACGCGCGTATCGCGATGCGCGCATCACGCGCATTTACGAAGGCACGAACGAAATCAACCGCATGATTATTCCGACCCGATTGTTGAAATCCTCCAAAGACAAATTGCCGAACCTGCACGAAGAAATCAGCGACATTCTGGATCGCACGATCACCGAACCCGGCGGCGAAAATTTGCTTTTCGTGTATCGCACGCTGAAAAACGCGAAAGAGATTTCCAAACTGGCGCTGGCCGCAATCGCCGAAACGTATGGCGACAAATTCAGCGAAGAGCAGGAAGTCGTCGCGCTGGCCGCTGACATTGTCATTGAAACCTACTCCATCGAAAGCGCATTGCTCCGAACGGAAAAGCTGATTGCAACAAAGGGCCGAGACCAAGCTGCGCTGGCCATGGATCTGACCAGCGTGTATGCCAGCGATGCTGCAGACCGCATCGGTGTTACTGCCAGCAATCTGGCCGCCGGACTTGGCGAGCCGAAAAAGCTGCGCGAAGCCTTTGAACGGCTCTCGTTTCATCGCCCGGTCAATACCGTTGCCGCTCGTCGTCGCATCGCAGACGCCATGCTCGAATCCAATCGGTATCTTTGGTAAACCGCCGTCGGTGACAAACTCGCACGCCGCCAGATTTTTCGGTTCGCCGATCCATCTGGCGGCATTTGCCATTGAGCCTTCCCGACACGAGGCATAGAATGCCTGCGCTGAAACGTCGCTGAATCTTTCCAACCCAACATTAACCCGTCAACGGGCCATGCCAATGGCCAGGAGGTATTTATGAACAGACTCCATTCCATCATTGGCGGACGCGATGTCTTCGCCATCAACGCCAACTGGACCGTTCTCGAAGCTGCCCGATATATGGCTGACAAACACGTGGGCGCAGCCGCCGTACTCAACGGAGGACGCGTTGTCGGCGTGTTTTCCGAACGCGACCTGATGACTCGCGTGGTGGTCACCGGACGCTCGGCGGCCAACACTCTGGTTTCAGAGGTCATGACGCGGGATATTGTGGTCGGGTATCCCAACGACACTGAAGAAGAAGCCATGCGGAAAATGCAACAGGCCAAATGCCGGCATTTGCCGGTCATTCAGGACGACGTGTTGCTTGGGTTCATTTCGATGCGCGATCTGTTGCAGGTTGAAATCGAAGAACGCAATCAGGAAATCAAACTGATGAATGAATACCTGCATTCCACTCCGGCGATTGCCTGGCAATAAGCTGATTCGGAAAGGCCCCCAAAATTGAAGAGGCGAGGAACCGGCAACGGCTTCAGGGGCGATTCTTGACACGGCTTGTAAGCGGTCGCTATAGTCCGGGCCATGCCTTATCCATTGCATTCACGCAGCAATTCCCGTCGCGGGCAACCGCAAATTCGCAGCACGACCATTCTGGCCGTTCGCCGTGATGGCAAAGTCGTCATTGCCGGAGACGGACAGGTGACGATGGGCGACACGATCATGAAATCCGGCGCGCGCAAGGTTCGCCGTTTGTACGGCGACAAGGTACTGGCCGGATTTGCCGGAGCCAGCGCCGATGCCTTTGCCTTGTTTCAGCGTTTTGAAACCAAACTGGAACAATTTCACGGCCAGTTGAACCGCGCCGCCGTCGAACTGGCCAAAGACTGGCGCACCGACAAAATGATGCGCAATCTTGAGGCGTTGTTGCTGGTTGCCGATCCGACCAGCACGCTGGTCATTGGCGGCAACGGCGATGTGATCGAACCCGACGACGGCATTGTCAGCATCGGTTCGGGTGGGCCGTATGCATTGGCGGCGGCTCGCGCTCTGGCGCGTAATACCGAACTGGCCGCTCGGCAGATCGCCGAAGAAGCGATGAAAATCGCCGGCGAAATCTGCATTTACAGCAATTCCAATTTAGTGATTGAGGAACTCTAGCAATTGATAATTCACAATTGATAATTGATTGTCGGGTTTATTGACCTGGGCAATCAAACGATCAAAGTCGTTAACCATCAATTGTCAATTATCAACTATCAATTGATATGGTTGTTTATCTCAAAGGTGATCTGGAAGAACCGTCCGGACTGGATTCATTGACGCCGCGTCAGATTGTGGCCGAACTCGACAAGCACGTTGTGGGGCAGGCTGCCGCAAAACGCGCGGTGGCTGTGGCGGTGCGAAATCGCGTTCGCCGCCAGAAACTGCCGCCGGACATGGCGCAGGATGTGATGCCGAAAAACATCATCATGATCGGTTCGACCGGCGTCGGAAAAACCGAAATTGCGCGGCGTCTAGCTCGGTTGTCGTCGTCGCCGTTTCTGAAGGTCGAAGCGTCCAAGTTCACCGAAGTCGGTTACGTCGGACGCGATGTCGAATCCATGATCCGCGACCTGGCGGAAATCGCCGTGGATTTGGTGCGCGAAGAAAAGATCGCCGAAATTGAAGACAAAGCCGCGCAAAACGTCGAAGAGCGAATTCTGGACATGCTCTTACCGCCGAGCAAGCCGGCTTCCGTGTCGTTTGATTCTTCGATTGACCAGATCGAAGACACGCCGACCGCCGCGCAAGAAACCTACAACCGGACGCGCGAAAAGCTGCGCCAGCAATTGCGCGAAGGCCGTCTGGAATCCCGCATCGTCGAACTCGAAGTCCGCGAACGCAATTTCCCGTCATTTGAAATCATCACCAATCAGGGCGTCGAAGAAATGGACGTCAACCTGAAAGATATGATGCCGGGATTGTTCGGCGGCAAAACCAAAGTGCGCAAGATGACCGTCGGCGAAGCGATGGATTATCTGATGTCCGAGGAAGAGCAGAAGCTGATTGATATGGAAGCCGTCGCGCGCGTGGCGCTGGAACGGGTGGAATCGTCCGGCATTATCTTTCTGGATGAAATTGACAAGGTCGCCGGGCGCGAAGGCGGGCACGGCCCCGATGTTTCGCGCGAAGGCGTCCAGCGTGACATTCTGCCGATTGTCGAAGGCACGACGGTCAACACCAAATATGGAATGGTTCGCACCGATCACATTCTGTTCATCGCCGCCGGAGCCTTTCATGTGTCCAAGCCATCGGATTTGATCCCGGAACTGCAAGGTCGCTTTCCGATTCGCGTCGAACTGCAACCGCTGACCATCGAAGATTTCAAACGCATTTTGACCGAACCCAAAAACGCGTTGATCAAACAGTACAAAGCCTTGCTGGAAACCGAAGGCATTCAACTGGACGTTACCGACGACGCGATTGATGAACTGGCGAATTTCGCCTTCAAGGTCAACGAAACCACCGAAGACATTGGCGCGCGCCGGTTGCACACGATTCTGGAAAAAGTGCTGGACGACATTTCCTTTGAAGGCCCCGACCTGACCGAAAAACATCAGGTGATTGACGCGGCTTATGTGCAACGGATGCTCACGGACATCGTCAAGAATGAAGACCTCAGTCGTTACATCCTCTAAAGGGAGTCGGGAGTCGGGAGTCGGGAATCGGGCGAAGAAACCGCTTTTCGCTACTGTCTACTGTCTACTGTCTACTGTCTACTTTTTGACAGGATGCGGCAAAATTGGCGACCCGCTGCCGCCGATTCCGCGCGCGCCATTGGTGATTGAAGAATTGCAGGTCGCTCAGCAGGGAACTGAATTGATTCTCAGCTTTCCTTTGGTGCGAACCGCGCGCGCGACAAAGCTGCAACGAATCGAAGTGTATCGGCTGATCGAATCCGCCAGCGATCCGCAAGGCGTCACCGTCGAAACCTTTTCCGCACGTGCCAACCTGGTGACTTCGATCGAGCAAATTCCCGACAAAACTTCGACCATCACGTTTCGCGATGCGCTGGATTTGAAAAGCAACGCGCGGAATCTTCGCTATCGGTATGCTGTTCGTCTGGTAAATCAAGCAGGGCAGGCGGCGGATTTTTCCAATTACGCGATGATCGTTCCGCTGTTCGATCTGGCGTTGCCGCCGACAGGTTTGAATATCGCTCAGCAGGAACGGCAGATTGATTTGATCTGGATAGCGCCCACCGCTAACGAAAGCGGAACGGCTCCGGCAAATGTGGCCGGATATAACCTGTATCGCCGCAGCGGCAACGCAGTCGTCAAACTTAATGCCCAGCCGTTGACTGAGCCGCGCTTTTCCGACCGCAGCTTTGCCTTTGGCGCCGAGTATCAATACACGGTGCGCGCATTGTCATTGTTGCCAGGCAGCGCCAGTCTGGCTTCGGCAATTGAAAGCAACGAAAGCGCGCCGCTTGCTCATTCGCCGAAAGACACGTTCCCGCCTGTTGCTCCCAACCCTGTGACCATCGCTTCCATCGGAGGGATCGTCAGTTTGTTCTGGCCGCTCAATCAGGAACCGGATGTTGCCGGATACAACATTTACCGTGCCGAATCTGCCCAGACGCCACTTTCGCAGTGGGTGAAACTGAACACGCAGCTTCACAAAACGGCTTCGTTCCGCGACGAACGAGTCCAGGTCGGCAAGGAATACTTCTACCAGGTGACCGCCGTGGATGTTTACGGCAACGAAAGCCTACGGTCAGAAACGAAGAGCGAAACCGTCAATCCTTAAGCTTGTTTGGGACTATTTCTTTTCGCGCTGTTCGATCTTGGCCCAAGTGTCTTTCAAGCCGATGGTTTTGTTGAACACAGGTTTGCCGGGCGTGGAATCGGGGTCAACGCAGAAATAGCCCATCCGCTCGAACTGATACCGAACGCCAGAAGTCGCGTCTTTCAAACTCGGCTCGACTTTGGCGTGCAACACTTCCAGCGAATTCGGGTTCAGGTTGGCGGTGAAATCCTGGCCTTCCTCCACGTCATCAGGGTTTTCCTTGGAAAACAGCGTGTCGTAGTTGCGAACTTCGGCGTCCACAGCGTGCGCGGCGGACACCCAATGAATTGTCGCTTTGACTTTGCGATTGCTGGTGGGGCCGCCACTGCGCGAATCCGGATCATAGGTGCAATGGACTTCGACGACATTGCCTTCGGCGTCTTTGACGACGCTTTCGCACTTGATGATGTACCCGTATCGCAAGCGGACTTCTTTGCCCGGCGAGAGGCGGTAGTATTTGGGCGGCGGAACTTCGCGGAAATCGTCCTGTTCGATGTATAGCGTTTTGGAAAACGGAATCTTGCGCGTGCCTGCCGAAGCGTCTTCGGGGTTGTTGACGGCTTCCATCTCTTCAATCTGGTCGTCAGGATAATTCGTCAACACGACTTTCAGCGGGTTCAGCACAGCCATCACTCGCTGCGCGTGTTTGTTCAAATCCTGGCGGACGTAATACTCCAACTGCTGAAGCTGCGTGATGCCGTTGGTTTTCGAAACTCCCAAGCTGGCGCAAAAATCCCGAATGGCTTCGGGCGTGTAACCGCGACGCCGCATTCCAGACAGCGTAGGCATGCGCGGATCGTCCCATCCGTTGACCAG
>JAEUQP010000232.1 GCA_016789645.1 Acidobacteriota bacterium
TATTCGCTGAAAAAGAAGTCTTTTGCGGATTCGATTCCGATCTGACGCGCCCTCAACCCGGCGACAAGCGAGTGTTCTGGCGCACCAAAACTCTTTCGATTCAACTGACCAACGCGGGTTATGAATGCGAAAGTTTCATGCAGGATCGCATTCACGACATCAAAATTGGCTTTGATCTTTCCTTTGACGGCCTGATTTCCAATGCCCAAAGCCGCGGCGTGCGACTTCCCTACCATGGCATTTGCGAAGCCCCGCATCTGCGAACGACGCAGTTGAATGGAATGCAGGTGACGAAAGAATTTGTTCGCCAGTTCGCCGACCAAATCGGTGGCGCTTCAGGCTGCACACACCTCTTCGATCTTTCGATTGATTGTCTGCGGTTGTTTAGTTTTGAGGAATAATTTTCGACGCGCCTGCCGGGGTTTCGCGGAATTCAACCGGTTCCTGGCAACATTCACAGGCTCCGGGTTTGAAGGCGGTGATGGCGCAGATGTCGCAGTAATAATAGAGATCGTGCAGTTTGGCGTTCAGCCAGGATTGAATCTTGATGACTTCGATATGATTGGTGCCGGGGAAGCTGCGGGCGGTGATTTGCAGTTCGCGCTGGCGAAACCGTTCGTCCATCCACACGGCGGCAGCGGATTCCGTCGGCAGTAACGGATGAATTTTGCCGTCAGCGGTTTTCAGACTGTACACATGATGCTGTTTGTCGCAATCGGGCAAAACGTTAAACCGTTTGTCGAGTTCTTCGGTCAAGCAAACAATTTTCCCGCGCAAGGAAACTTCGCTGGCATCAGCCGCGGGTTTGTCCTGCGCCCTGACAGTCAGCGCGCCCACAGCCAACATCCCTGTGGCAAGAAATTCTCTACGATGTGATTTCATAACCATTGCTCCGAAACTACATTCGACTCAGCGCCCAAAATCCGTGAGCCAGCGCCGCCAGCGAAGAAACCAGAAAAATCGAAAAACAAATCCGGTTAGCTTGGCGAGGGTTCCAACGAGCGAGTTTGGACGTGACCAGTGCGCCAATCAGAATGGCCCCCCCTGCCAGCAACAAATCAATTCCCATCACACGATTTGCAGCGTACCAGATACGTTCATCCGAAAATGTTTTGGCGACGCGGAAACCGTACCAATGATTGGGCGGAACCTTTTCCAAAATTGGCGGAATGCTGATGACGATGAAGACAATGCTGACAGTCAACCAGCGCCATAACTGAATTCGTTTCATTGTGTCACCTCAGGTAAGACGGACCGAAATGTAGCCAATCACCTAATCAAATTCAAACTGCTACCGAAATGGCCTGACGGTCGTTATAATCGCGCTCCCACAAATTCTACAACCAGCAAAGTGATAACCAATGGGGCACAAACATTTTCATTTGATCGGCGTTTGCGGCACGGCGATGGGTTCGCTGGCCGGAATGCTCAAATCGCAAGGCCATCGCGTCACCGGTTCGGATAAGGCGTTTTATCCGCCAATGGGCGACGAATTGAAACGGCTGGGCATTGAAACCTACGAAGGTTTCAATGCTTCCAACTTGCAGCCAGTTCCCGACGTGATTGTGGTCGGCAACGCAACGTCGCGCGGCAACCCGGAAATCGAATACGCGCTGGATCACAAACTGCGCTGCGCTTCGATGCCTGAAGTCATTCGCGAAGAATTCATTCGCGGCAAACATTCGACGGTCGTCACCGGCACGCACGGCAAAACGACGACAACTTCACTGATGGCCTGGGTGATGGAAGTCGGCGGACTCGATCCCAGCTTTCTGGTCGGTGGAGTCGCCGAAAACTTCGGCGCCAGTTTCAAGGTAACGAACTCCAATCACTTCGTCATCGAAGGTGACGAATACGACACGGCGTATTGGGACAAAGGGCCGAAGTTTCTGCATTACTTGCCTGAACTGGTGATTCTGAACAACATCGAATATGACCACGCGGATATTTATCCTTCGTTGGATGCGATCAAAAAAGTCTTTCGCTTGCTGGTCAATTTGATTCCTGCCGGAGGCCGCTTGATTGCCGGTTGGGATTCCTCGGTCGTCCGCGAAATCGTCAAAGAACCAATCGCGCCTCAAGGCGTCTGGTGTCCTGTGGAATCGTTTGGCGTTGAACATCCGGACGCGAAATGGACGGCGCGCGAAATCGAATTCATGCCCACCGCCACCAAGTTTCGCGCCTTGCGCGAAGGCAAGGAATGGATGGAAGTGCAAAGCCCGCTGGCTGGAATGTTCAACATTCGCAATTGTCTGGCAGTGATTGCGGCAGCGGAAACGTTGGGCATCGAACGCGCGGCAGTTGCTGAAGCGCTGGCGACGTTCAAAAGCGTCAAACGCCGCATGCAAGTGCGCGGCGTGGTCAATGGAGTGACGGTGATTGACGATTTCGCCCATCACCCGACGGCGATCCGCGAAACTCTGTTGGGCGTGCAGCAAAAATATCCCGACCGCCGCATCGTCGCCATCTTTGAGCCGCGTTCGTGGACGACACGCAAAAAAGTTTTCCAGAAAGTCTATCCGCAATCCTTTGCTCCGGCTGATTACGTGGTGATTGCTCCACTGTTTGAATCGTTCCGCGTTGCCGCCGA
>JAEUQP010000245.1 GCA_016789645.1 Acidobacteriota bacterium
GAACGAAACTGGTGATGTGCTGGCATTGCAGGCCAGCGCCGGGCTAGAGGTCAACCTCCCAGGACTTGCCGAACGGGTACCGGTCGGCCAATACAAAATCGGGTTGATTGCCGAAGAAAAAGCGCCGCATCTGACCAACGACTTGTTGAACGATCCGCGCATCAGCGACAAGGATTGGGCGGAGCGCGAAGGAATGACTGCGTTCGCAGGTTATCCGCTCATGGACGGCGACAAGTTGATCGGCGTGTTGGCGATGTTCGCTCGTCACGCTTTGGAAGCCGACACGATCAACGCGCTGGCTTCTGTGGCCGACATTCTGATTCACGGCATTCAGCGTAAACGCATTGAAGACGAACGCGCGTTGTTGCTCGCCCGCGAACACGAAGCGCGTATGGATGCCGAAAATGCCAGCCGGTTGAAGGATGACTTTTTGGCGATGATCTCGCACGAACTGCGCGCGCCGCTGACGGCGATTCTGGGCTGGGCACAGATGCTGCGTTCGGGCACGCTCGACCGTGCCAGCGCCGAACGCGCCTTGACGACCATCGAACGCAACGCCAAATCGCAAGCCCATCTGGTTGGCGATTTGCTCGACGCGTCGCGCATCGCCACCGGCAAGCTTAGTCTGGAAGGCAAACCCGTCGAATTGATGAGTGTGGTAGACGCGGCGGTGGATGCCGTTCGGCCTTCGGTCGAAGCCAAGAGTTTGCGCATGCAAATCGTCATGGAACCGTGGGTTGGACCGTTCAACGGCGATCCGGAACGATTGAAGCAGGTCGTCTGGAACCTGTTGTCGAACGCCATCAAATTCACTCCGGCAGGCGGGTTGATCGAAGTTCGTCTGGAGCGATTGGAAAACAAAGCCTTGCTGATAGTCAGCGACACCGGACAGGGAATTGATCCTGAATTCCTGCCACACATTTTTGATCGCTTCCGACAAGCCGACAGCTCCACCAAACGCCAGCAAGGCGGTTTGGGGTTGGGGTTGGCCATCGTCAAACACATTGTCGAATTGCACGGCGGCGCGATTTACGCCTACAGCCGAGGCGAAGGACAAGGTTCGGATTTCATGATTACCTTGCCGTTGGCGGTGCAGAAAGTCGAATCGCGCGAAGGCGAGTTGTGGCCGGAAACCTTGCCCGAATCTTCGACTCGTTCCGGCAATTTGCGCGGTATCAAAGTGCTGGTGGTGGACGACGAACGCGATACGCGCGAAGTGTTGAGCGTGATGTTGAATCGGTATGGAACTGAAGTCCGCACCGCCGGTTCTGTCCGCGAAGCGTTGGAAGTGCTGGCGGATTGGAAACCCGATTTGCTGGTTTCCGACATTGGCATGCCGGACGAAGACGGATACGTGATGATTCAGAAATTGCGCGCCTTGCCAGCGGACGAAGGCGGCGAATTACCCGCCGTTGCGTTGACTGCCTTTGCCAGCCCGGCGGATAGGGAAAAAGCTCTGGCATCGGGATTCCAGCGCCATCTGGCCAAACCCGTTGAACCGGTCGAACTGGCCAAGATCGTTGCTCGCGTGCTGGGGCGCAGCGAAGAAGGCATCACGTTATAAGTTCTCACCCCCGCGTCTGTGGCGGGGCTGCGCTTCACGGTGCAGTTCCGCCATTCGCGATACGCCGTTCCATTCCCCATCAGCCGAAGGGTAAACTCTCTTTCCGAATCCCCACCAATCAATTGAAACGATTCTCCGAATAGGAAGCCTATGCCGCGAAGTTGGTCGGTCAAACTGGAATTCTCGTTTTTGCTGTTGTCGGTTTTGTTGTTCGGGTTTGCGTGGAGCGAACGTGGCAGCGCCAGTCCACAAACCAGTGCGCCCAAAATTGTCGTTGCCGGATGGACGCTGACCGCCGAAGATTGTCGTATGCCCGACGGGTTGGTGGATCCGAACGAAACCGTTACGTTGAACATTGCGTTGCAAAACACTGGCGGAACCAACACCAGCCAGCAACTTCTGGCGACGTTGCAAGCCAGTGGAGGAGTTCTTTCTCCCAGTGGCCAACAGGATTACGGGCGGCTGGCAGCCGGCGGCCCGTCCGTTTCGCGCAGTTTCAGCTTTACGGCAGCCAATCAACAGCTTGGAACGCCGATTACGCTGACGCTGCAAATTTCCGATGGCGGCGTGAATCGCGGAACGGCGACGACCACGATTTCGCTGGGCTTGCTGGTATCGCCCGCCGATCCGGGCTTGTGCCAAACCGGCTTCAATCCTCCGCGTTCGCCCAGTCCGTGCATCCTGACGCATTGTGTTTCGTCTCGTCGTCCGCCGTTTCCGGTGGGGAATTACACGGTCATTTGCGATACCGACGCTCCGTCGCGGTTCACCTTGTTGCTCAGCGTTCGTGACACGCAACCGCCGACCATCGCTTGTCCGCCTGCCGTGACTGTCGTTGCGCCTAACGGAACTTCGGCGGCAGTGACGTATGCCACGCCGACCGTCACCGACAATTGCCAGGCGACAGCCGCTTGTTCGCCTCCTTCCGGCGCGACCTTTCAAGTTGGAACGACAATGGTGAATTGCACCGCGACGGATAGTTCCGGCAATTCAGCCAACTGTTCCTTTGCCGTAACAGTCAACCAGGACATCGGCCAACCCATTCCGCCGGGAATTGCGCCCAGCGATCAACTAGCCGGTTCAGTGCTGGCCTTTCCGATTTACACGTCCAGTGCCAGTTCGCCGCAATCGCAAAACACGCGCATCGCCATTACCAATGCCGATCCTGCGCGATCCGCGTTTGTCCGATTGTTTTTCGTCAGCGAGGCCTGCTCAGTAGCAGATAGCTTCGTCTGTTTGACGGCTTTGCAAACGACGCATTTTCTGGCGTCGGATTTGGACCCGGGAACGACCGGATATTTGATCGCCGTGGCGACCGATGCCGCAGGCTGCCCGGCGAATTTCAATTTCCTGATTGGTTCTGAGTTCGTGAAGTTCCAATCCGGCCACGCGGCGAATTTGCCGGCATTGGCATTTGCGGC
>JAEUQP010000256.1 GCA_016789645.1 Acidobacteriota bacterium
AATGGTGGAACTATCGCCTTACAGGGATTGCCCGCCGGGACGTATGGCGTCAAATACACCACGCCCAGCCAGTACGACGTTGACGCAACGGACATCACGATCACTGCCGGACAGACGCTGAATACTTCGATGCCGCGTGACGGTGTGATTACGATTTACGGCAAATCCGCCTCCAACGTTGTCTCTGTAGATGCTTCCAGCTATGCGCGCGCCAGTTCCCCCGGCCAGATTGCAGCCGCGTTTGGTGTCGGGTTTCCATCAAGCACCAACATTACGGCGCTGGCGACGACCACGCCGTTGCCAACCAAACTGTCAAACGTTTCCGTGCGATTGAACAACAATCTGGCTCCGCTGTTTTTTGTCGGCGTCGGAGGGGCTCAGGGAGCGGGCGCGTTTCAGATCAACTATCAGGTTCCTTACCAGCTTCAACCCGGATTGGCGAAACTGGAAGTGTTGAACAATGACGTGGTCGTCACCACGGGATATGTGATTGTTGGTTCCGTTGCGCCAGGCGTGTTCACCGTGACAGCCACGGGAAACGGACAAGCGGTTGCGGTCAACCAGGACTTTTCACTCAACGGCGATCCGGCGCAAACGCCGACCGCCAAACCCGAAGCGCGTGGCAGAATTGTGACTTTCTTTGCCAATGGCCCCGGTGGGCAGTTTGTGAATCCCGCCAATGGGCAGGCGTTGAATCCGATTTCGGGCACGCCGGCTCCGGCCAACCCCATTTATGCCACCGCCAGCACTCCCATCGTCACGATTGGCGGACTTCCTGCGACGGTCACGTTCAGCGGGTTGACGCCCGGATTGGTGGGGCTGTGGCAATTGAATGTCATGATTCCGGCCAATGCTCCGGTCGGGAACGCCGTACCGGTAGAAATTAAATTGAACCGGAAACTCACCAACCAAACGACGATTGCGGTGAACTGAGGTTTCACGAAGAACGCCGCAAAGAATTTGGCTCGAGCAATCAGTCAGACAGAGATTAAGTCTGGGGGTGACTGATTGCCGGGCCTGAACGCTTCTTCCGTAAAAGCTTTTTGAAAGGTCAAACTGCCGTTGTTCTTTTCTTAGCTTGTTTAATCTAACACCATTAGCCATATGGGGAATTTAAGCCATGAAGTTAGGTTTCACTTTGTTGTCTGTTGCGATCTTGTTCCTGTCCGCGCTCGCTTATTTCGCTTTTTCGCCCAAATACGAAACTCAGCGACAGTGGATCATCAATCAGCCAATCGTCCGCTTTTTCCTGGATAGGGTGAACAGACCCGCCCTGATTCTTTCCGGGGGGCTGGCGGTTGGCTTGTTCTCACTGGAAATTTTCCTGTTTCAACGCTCTTACTACAGCCAGTCCAACGGAAACAGTTATTTGAATGAATGGGCCAGACATTCGTTGTTGTGGGAAATGTTCTTTCATATTTTCGTCGTGAGCGTTTCTCTCGTTCTGTTTGGGGCGTTCACCTATTGGACGTTGATTTCTCGGCTGAGTTATAGAGTTCTTTACTTTCTGGTGTTTGCGATCTCTGTTTTTACGGAATATTCCTGTCAACGGTCGCTTTCCAGGTTTTCAGACGCAGAAGACATCAAGTTGTTCCTCCTGACAACGAATCTGGAAACACAGACTGACGCGTTAAAGATGTTCATGAATTGGTTAGGCATTCTTCCTTGCGCAGTCTTCGCACTCTGTTTGCTCCTTTTCAAAGTTCCCAAGCGAAACGCTGGATGGAAAGGAATGGTGGCTGTTTTCATCGCCGTGTTTGGTTTTTATCTGCTGGTGGCGCAGCAAAAAGTTCTTTACAAAAACTATGTGAAATATCCCGTCGTCTCGTTCAATGCGTTTTTCAGAACGCTGGGTGATTACACCAAAATCGCGGCTTCCACGCGTGACAAGACGCGCGAAACCGTTGAGATCGTCCCAACCGCTCACCGCCCCACCAATAACATCATTTTTGTCATTGACGAATCCGTGCGAGGAGATCATTTAAGCCTGAACGGGTACTTCAGAAAAACGACCCCTTACCTTGAAAGCCTGGCTGGCAAAGGGATGTTGCAAAATTGGGGCATCGCCACTTCCGTGACGACCTGCAGTGAAAGCTCTGCGCTTTTTTTGGCGACTGGTTTGAAAATTCAGGACCTGCCCGATTTGAAGGACAAAGCGCACGAAGCTCCCACGATTTTTCAATATGCAAAAGCCATGGGCTATCGAACGTACTATCTGGACGGGCAGATGAATGTCCTTTGGAACTTGAAACCTGCCGACATGAAGTATGTGGATGAATGGTGGAATTTCAGCCGATTTCTGGAGATCAGCAATAACCGAGAAAAAGTGGATTTTGCGATTGCCGAAACTACAAAAAACATCGTCGAAACCAGCACGGGAAATTTTATCTGGGTGATCAAATCCGGGATGCATTTTCCTTATTACAAACGCTTTCCTGAAAATGAAGCTGAATGGACTCCTTTTTTTGCCAGTGATCGAGGCGGAGAACAGGTTCCCGATCAACTGACAAATTCCTATGACAACGCCATCAAATACAACCTGGATGGTTTTTTTAAGAGCTTGATTCCTGATTTCCGACTGGCTGCAAACACGGTAGTGCTTTACACCTCTGATCACGGAGAAACTGTGGGACAGGATGGAAATCCGAATTTCCACTGTGGTGTGACCAAATTAGAGGTCGTCGTACCGCTTTTTATGATTGGGTACGCCCAGACCAACCTGGACACAAAATTCCGAGCGAGCCACGAAAATTTGTTTGCCACACTGTTGGATTTGATGCAGGTTCCACAATCCGCCCGAAGACGAGAGCATGCACGTTCTTTACTACAAGCCAGAGAGAGAGACACCGTGCCAAGATTTTATGTTGGTCCTGGCCTGCTCAGTCAGGATAAATTTCAATTTGAATAACGTCGCTCATAACCCCTTGCACGAGGAAAAAAACAATCGAATGAATTCAATTACACCTGGTTGTCCCTGCAATGTTTGCATTCCGGGTATAAAAGGAGACTCACTGAATTCGAATGAAAATCCCTACCGAACACGTGCTCGATGTAGAAGCGTTCTATGACCGAATCATCAGGTTTTACGATATTTCCTTCAAATTCAACCGATATAGTCGCTCGCTTGAGCGATATTTGAATGATCGGTTGCCGGCTCTTCCCGAAAAACCGCGTATCCTTGACGCCGGGTGCGGGCCGGGCCTGCTGACTGAGGCTCTGAGGAAAACCGTCGGGTGTCAGGCCAGAATCGTTGGCATAGACCTGTCAGCAAAATCCATTGAGGTTGCCAAACAGACTGTTGGCGGTGCTGGCAATTCGTTCAACAAGATTCAGTTCATGCAGGCGAATCTGTTGAACATGCCGTTTCACGACGAATCGTTTGATTTGGTTGTGACCAGTGGAGCGCTGGAATATGTTTCCTTGCAAATTGGACTGTCAGAAATTGCCAGAGTGTTGGCCCCGGGCGGATATTTGATTTACTTGCCGCTCAGGCCGACGTTGGCAGGTTATTTTCTGGCTGTTTCCTTTCGGATGAAAATGTATATGCCGGACGAAGTTCTTGAAAGTGTGTCCTCGCGATTCAGAATCATCTCTGAACATCTCTTCAAGGCTTCGGAACCGATCGGTTGGTCGAAAACCGCAATGCTTTGCAGGAAGCTGTGATTGTTAAGATGCCAATGAAACGCATTTCGCCTCCTCAACCAATGCGGCATACTGCTTCGCCAACAGAAACCGAAAGAAGTTTCGGCATTGCTCGGATTGTTGTTCTGGGAGCGTCCGGGTTCATTGGTCGTTGGGTTGCTCGACAGCTTTGTTTTCATGGAGCAAGACCGGTTCTTGTCGTCCGGGATGTTTCGACGGCAAAAGAAATTTTTGCCGATTACGAAATCAATGGCGAAATCATTCAAGCCGATTTCGAGCGACTCGATTCGGTGACGGAACTGATCGGCAGTTTCAAACCGGATGTGGTGTTCAATCTGGCCGGGTATGGTGTGGATCGTTCCGAACGCGACGAAGAAACGGCGTATCGAATCAACGCTCATCTGGTGGAAACAATCTGCAAGGCGATGGCGGTGCATCGAAATCCTGATTGGCCGGGACAAAACATCGTTCACGTCGGTTCGGCATTGGAATATGGCGAACTCGGCGGCAATCTGGCCGAAGATTCCATTCCGAATCCCACAACCCTGTATGGCCAGTCCAAACTGCTGGGCACGAATCTGTTGAGCCAGTTTTGCCG
>JAEUQP010000285.1 GCA_016789645.1 Acidobacteriota bacterium
TCGGCAAAGCTTCGCGCGGCGTAGCAAAGTCGCTCGATTTCGCGTTCGTCACGGACTTCAAAGGGTTCGCTTTCGCGCACCATTACGCGCAACGGAAGTTTGACGCGCGCAGCAATCTCTTCGACCATTTCCAACGGCGGAGTCAGTCCACCGACTTCGTAATGACTGATGACTTCCAATCGGTCAGCGCCGCCCGCTTCAGCGGCGACGGCGTCTGCAACGGAACAAACGATGATTTCCAGCATCTTCAGAATTTAGGGCTTCTCTTTCTTTTTCAATTTATCTAGCACGCCTTTCAACAAATCCGCCGGTTTCTTTTCGGCGGGTTTCTCCGCGGGCTTGGCGTCTTCGGGTTTGTTCGGATCGGTGGTAGTGGTTTCGCCGGGTTTTCTCAGGAACTGATCAACCAGCCCTTCTTTCAACTTCTCTTTCGCCTTCGCCTGCAGCATCGTGGAATTCAACCCGAAGACAGGCTGTTTCAACGAACCGGACATTTTGATTGGCAACACGATCGCGCCTTGCTCCATAAAGAAATTGCCGACAATGGTATTCATCCCGGTGCCAAGCGTGATCGGCAATCTGCCGCCGCCTTCGCCGCTTTGTCCGCCGCCGGGCATGACGCGTTTCGTCAACGCCGGGCTGAGCTTCGCCAGAATGTCGTAACTCATCGTAGGGTTATCGCCCAACTGCATCCAGCCGTCGCCGTTGACCTGCATATCGTCCATCACCAATTGCAGAGCGTCGGTGGTCAGCTTGCCGTGATCAAATCGCAAATTGGTTTTCAACGAACGAAAGGCCGATCCCGCGCCGCCGGTCGGCAGATTCACCAGCTTGCCCAGCACTTCGACTTGCTTCATCAAATCGAAACTGCCGAATTTGCCGTTGCTGATGGAAATGAATCCGTTGCCGGTCAACGATTGCGCCATGCCTGCGGCGTCGTTGCGCCCGCGAATGTCTATCGTGCCGTCGGCTTTGCCGTATATCGAACTCGCCGAACCGGACGAAGCCGCCAAAAACTGGTTAATGTCCAAGCTGCCGAATTTGCCATTGAGCGCAATTTCCGGTGTGCCGTTCTGGTCAATTCGCATGGAACCTTGATAACTGCCGCCATACAGGTTCAACGACAACGGGTTGAGCAAAATCACGTTGTTGGCCATGACGACTTTGGCTTGCACGTTCGTGGCAGTGATCGAATCCAGCAGCACTTTGCCAACCGATAATTGGCCTTCGCCACGAATGGGCGTGGAGGCTTTGCCGGATTTCGATTCCGCCATCGCTCCTTGCAATTCGGCGACATTGAGCTGGTTCGCTCGCAGATCGAATCCCAACGCGGGAGCATTGAAGTTTTTGACTGTCAGCCAGCCGTTGGCAGAACTGGAACCAAGCTGTGCTTGCAGGTTGTCAATGCGCGCGCTGTCGCCGGTAAACGCCAGATCGGCATTGGCCACTTCGAGCGGCTTTTTCAGCGACCCAGGTTGCAATCGCGCGCCGGACAATTTGCCTTGCCCGTTGATCTGCGTGGCGGTGGCGTTCGCGCCAAGTTCGGTGTCAATCGTCGCCGTCAAATTGGCAATTCCGCTGCCTGTGGTATCCGGTCGCGCGCCAAAGGATTCGGCGATTTTCAACAAATCCTCCACTTGGGCGCCGCTGGTTGAAATTTCCAGATGCGCGCGCGGCGCTTTGTTCGCCGAACCGTAATCGCTGAGTTTCAAGCCGCGAAAATCCACTGTCGTTTTCGACAACATGGCGCGAAATGGCGAAGCCGTGATGGCTTGCGGATCGGCGTTCAGTTTCAATTCGGAAATCTGGATCGCCTGCGGCAAGGAAGAACTCTGGAACTTCAAATCCCGAATTTCGGCCTGGCCATTGGCCGCGAAGTTATTCTGGTCGCCGGTGATTTTCAGATTGACGGTGGCGGCTCCGCTGGCTTTGGTTCCTGGCGGCGGGCCGAAACCGAATGCGTAGGCTGATTCCAGCAAACTGTCGAGCGCCATGCGGTCGCCTTTCAATTGCAGATCAAACACCGGCGCGGCGGGCAGTTTCGCAATCTGGCCGGTGATGCTGGCCGCGGTGTTGCCGAGTTTCACATCCGCCTGATCGAGTTTCAGCGACAGTTCGGATTCCTTTTCCGATTTCGGTTCGGATTTCAGCAGCAGTTTGAATGCGGCTTCGAGCGGCTGTTTGGCGGCTTCGACGCCTTCCACCAATCGCAACTGTTCGGCTTTGATATCGCCGCTGGCGTTCAATCCTTCGGCAAGTTTTCCGGCCAGCGTGGCGTCTACGGTCAATTTGCCCGCACGTGGAGATTGCGTTCCGGCCAGCGCTTCCAGACTGGAAATTTCCACCGCGTCCAATTTCAACCGAGCATCAATCGGCGTACGGCTGGCATCGGCGCGATCAATTGGCCCGGCGCTTCCGGCCACTTCCAGCTTTCCGGCTTTTTCGCCCGGCATCACCAATCCGATAACGAAATCGAACGAGCGGCTCGGCGAAAAATCATCCAGCGACACATTCACGCCGGTGTAGCTTTTTTCAACCGCCGGTTCCGCGCTGCGATCAATCAGCTTGAAACTGCCGTTGGTCAGCAACAAATCAAACGGCGCTTGTTCGGCTCCCTGCCCTGGTTCCTGCAACGGTTTAAGCGTGCTCCAATTCCATTTGTCAGCGGCGACTTTGATGAGCGTTACTTCCGGCTCGACCAGTTCGATGCCCGAAACTTCCGGGTTGCCACGCAACAACGACATCAACCCCATCTGCAACCGCACGGATTTGGCGCGCACAAATTCGCCCTGCGCCAGTTGTGGATCGTCGCCGATGGCCAGATCGTCCACAGTCACTTTGAGCGAAGGCAACACGCGCAATCCGAGTTTGCCCAGGCTGACTTTGCGTCCCAGTTTCTGCTCCAACTGGCTGACAATCTGGCCGCGATACGTGTTGACATCC
>JAEUQP010000031.1 GCA_016789645.1 Acidobacteriota bacterium
CTTCCCTGCCTTGAAGTGTTCAGCCTGCGTTTGCCAGCGTCAGAATCCGCGCGACATGGAGAAATACACCATGCTGCGTTCGTTGGTGCGTCCGTAATCAATGCGGATCACCACGTCCTTGTTCCAACGATATTGGAATCCAGCGCCAGCACCTGCGCGCCAATTGGCCGAATCGAATTTGTCGTTGGCCAGAATGGTGGGATTGAGCGACGAACGATTGTCGCCCCAAACCTGCCCGAAATCTCCGAACACGAACACATCCAAACCACGATCTTCTTTCTGCTTCCAGACTGTTTGGCGCGGTTCGACGGTCAACAGCAAAACGTTGTTGCCGCGAAACCGGAAGTTACGAAATCCGCGTCCGTGACTGCGTCCGCCGAAATAATTCTGTTCGTAAAATGGAATCTGGCTGCCGCGTTTGGGATTTTTCAGTTCGCCATACCCTCGCAGAGCCAGCGAAGTCGAATCGCCAAAGACGGGAATATAAGCGCGCCCATCCAGTTCGACTTCGTTCCAGCCATAATCGGAAAACGGTTCGTTTTTCAGCCCTTCGTTCGAAGCCAGCCGAACAAATCCGTAAGCGCCTTTTGTCAGCCCATCTTTGTTATTTCGCAAATCGAATTCAGCAAATGCGCCATAAGTGAAAATCTTGGCGTTGTTATTCAATCCGGGTAACCAGCGAGTCGCTCCGGCAACGGTTGCCGGTCGAACGCCTGTAAATAAAGTGTCCACTGGAATGTCGTTGTCGTCTTCGCCACGATACGCCGACGCGTTCGATACGCGCGCATAAATGCCCACCTGGCTGCCTTTGCGAATGTCGTGGAAAAGCGAAACGTTGTAACTTCGCTCTTCGACGGAATAATTGGTTTCGGGTTCATCAGGCGTGCGCGGCCCCAAGCCGAAAAAATTGTCTCGGGTGCGATTCAAATAATTGAACCAGACGCTGGCATGCGTTTTGTCGCTGAAAAGCTTGGGAATGTAGGCTTCGCCTTCGAGGCGGCGATACAACCGGGTCGAAGTCAGCATCTTGGCGCGAAACACGACGCCGGGAATTTTGTCGGCGGTGCTCAGTTCAATTCCAAAGCCAAAGCCAGCTCCCTGCTCAAATCCTCCGAGCAATGCGCTGACGTGCCCGCCCGCAAATTCGAACGCCTGCAGATTTTCACGGTCGTTCGCATTGCGGTCGCGCGAAGAAGTCTTGAGGCCGGCGGCTTGCGTGGCAGCGGCGTTGGCAGCGTTGCTGCCGAGTGGAATGATCGCAAAACTGCCCAGCGAGCGCGCCAGCTGTTGGGAAGTCAAAATCGAATTGGAATCGGTGGCGGTTTGCGCGGAAACCAACGTGGGGACGACAAAAGCCAGAGCAAGTGCAAACACCAATGCAGAGAGCATCGTTCGGACGCTCTGGCGGAGCGATGTATTCATGTTTTCTCCTCTGAGGGTTGTTAGTTTTAGGGGATTTTTCTGTCATTTACGCTAAACCAATCGTCTGGTACGAAAACGGCCTTCAACTGGATTCAGTAAAAAAAGGCGGCGAAGTGTACAACTCTTTACAACTCAATAAAACCCGTGAGTTTTGCGCTTTTTTTGCTCTCGCCAGTTGGCGATCTTTTGGGCTACACTCCGGCCATCTGCCGGGCCAGTTGGTTGTGAGCATAGAAACGTTCTCAAATGCATGGAAGATTTTTTTGTGGCGGAGCAGTCTTTTGTTCAGTCCCGGAAAGTTCTGTTTTCATCTGGTTTGGAGGCTTGATGACTCGTCAGGAATTGCGGCGAACCCTGGCGCTTGCCAGCGAATTCAAGGAGGGTGATTTATCCGTCGGCGGCACGGCGGATGAACAATTGCGCGCCGAAGCCAGACAAAAGCTTGCCAATTTGCGTTTGAGCGAAATCACCAAAACCGTCCTGGTGGAAGACAACCTCAGCGAATTGTTCGCTCGTTCCGCAAACAAATCCTTGTTGCTCGAACTGGCGTCCCTGCACGTTGGTTCGGTCAAACGCATGCTGCTCAGCAGCAGTGGCGAACTGTGGTGGCATCGTTACCGTGATGCGTTGTCGCCGGAATTGATCGCCGCCGTCGTGAAATTAATGACCAACGACGAACTGGCCACCATCACCAATACCTTTTTCAATCCCCTGCCCGGGGAAACCATTCAAGACCCGGTTACCGTCGGTTCGCCTGCACATCTGGGTTCGTCTCTGCAAGCCAACAATCCGCGCGACAACGAAGAAGAAATTCTGTTCACCATTCTGGAAGGCCTGAGTTACGGATGCGGCGATGTGCTGATCGGATTGACGCCCGCCAACCACGATGCCGAAACAATTGTCCGGTTGGCCGGATTGCTGGGCGCCATTCTGGAACAGTTGAATTTGCCCACGCGGTTCTGCCTCATGACGGGAATTTCCGCGCAGGCCGAAGCTCGTGCGCGCGTCAAACTGGATGTCGCATTTCAAAGCCTGGCCGGAACATCAAAAGCCCTGTCAGCCATGACCGGCCTGAATGCCAACGAATTGCTGGAATTGGCGACCAGCTTTGATGGCGCTTGCTTCGAAACCGGTCAGGGGTCGGAATTGCTGAACAACGCGGAAGAAGGCGTGGATATGGCGACCTTGGAAGCACGCGCTTTTGGCTTTGCGCGATGCGTGCGCTTGCAGCTTGAACAGCGCCACCAGCGCCCGGCCTGGGTGGTGGTGACTTCCCTGGTGGG
Organism: Acidobacteriota bacterium; assembly: GCA_016789645.1. Taxonomy (GTDB): domain Bacteria; phylum Acidobacteriota; class Blastocatellia; order RBC074; family RBC074; genus RBC074. The sequence goes on from JAEUQP010000031.1 coordinate 2,706, forward strand.
ATTGAACAGCCAGCAGGCGTTTCGCACCGAAGCCCAGATACGGCGCGCCAGTTTGGAAAGCGTCGCGACGGCCAAGTTGCACGGGTTGACCGCCGGACTGGATGTTTGCACGACGTTTCAATCCGGCATTACCCCCGCGGCATTGCGCCGATTGACCGCGGAAATTGCCGAACAAGCTGCGCCCGCGTTTTTGAATGCCATTGCCGGAAACGCCGATCCGCTGCTGGGCCATCTGACAACGTCGTTTCGCCAGCATCCGTCGCTTCGGAAAGCGCAAAACAAACAAATCACATCCGCCATGTTTCGGCGCTTGAAAGAACTCGGCGTCATCAACGGAAATGGCCAACCGGCGGCGCACTCCCTGACAACCACCAAACTCTATGCGCTATTCGCACGGTCGGAGGGCAATGCCAACAGCGAAGAAACGCTGCAAGCCGAAGGATTGAAAAAGCTCGAGCAATTGAAACAACAAGGCTTTGATCTTGGGTACGGCCATTTGCCGGATTTTTCCGCACCGAAGGAAGTCGAACGCAAACTGGAAGCGGTGTATCAACAAACGCGACACGGAATGAGTGCCAGATTCGATTAACCCCACAATGGATTTCATCATTGACTCGATGCAACCGGAGGATGCGGAACAGGTGCTGGCGATTTATGCCGAAGGCATCGTTACCGGTCAGGCGACCTTTGAAACCAACACGCCAAATTGGGAGCAATGGGACGCTGGCCATTTGGCCGTTTGCCGTCTGGTTGCGCGCAACAAAGAAACCGTTTTCGGTTGGGCAGCGCTGAGCGCCGTTTCGCGTCGCCAGGTTTACACTGGTGTAGCCGAAGTCAGTATTTATATTTCTGAACTGGCTCGTGGCCAGGGCGTTGGCAATGCACTGATGGCCGCGCTGATTGAAACGTCAGAAGCAAACGGATTCTGGACGCTGCAATCCGCCGTCTTTCCCGAAAATCAAGCCAGCATCGCGTTACATTTCAAACACGGATTTCGAGAACTGGGACGCCGCGAACGCATCGCAAAACTTCACGGCGTTTGGCGCGACACTGTTTTACTGGAACGCCGCAGTCGTATCGTCGGCGTGGATTGAATCAACCACCCATCTTTCAGGAGGAACAACCGTATGTGGAATGAGTTCAAGGAATTTATCAGCAAAGGCAATGTGCTGGATTTGGCCATCGGCGTCATCATCGGCGGAGCCTTCGGCAAAATCGTGTCGTCCATCGTGGACGATTTACTGATGCCGCCCATCGGTAAGCTGCTGGCGGGAATTGATTTCAAAACGCTGAAATGGGTCATTGACTCGAAAGTCGGCGAAGACGGCAAAACCGTTGAAGTGGCCATCAAGTACGGCAACTTCATTCAAACGACGATTGAGTTCGTCATCATCGCTTTTGTCATCTTTTTGATTGTCAAAGCCTACAATCGTATGCGAGCCGCCGCGCCTCCGCCGCCGCCTAATCCATCCGAAGTGCTGCTGGCGGAAATCCGCGATTTGCTGAAAAAGTAGTTTTCAAACCGGGTTGGCGACAAACCGATATCCCACGCCGCGAACCGTCAGCAGATGGCGCGGCGTGGCCGATTCGTCTTCGATCAACTTCCGCAACCGCGCGATGAAATTGTCAATCGCGCGCGTGTCCGTGTCTTCGTGCAATCCCCAGACTTCTTCCAGAAGGTTGCGGCGCGAAACGGTTTTGCCTTCGTGGCGAACCAGGTACCGCAGCAGGTCCGCCTCCATCAGCGTCAGCTTTTCGACGCGATCGCCTGCGCGCAATTCCAATTCGGCGAAATCAATCATCTTGTCGGCGAAGCGAAATTGGTCGCCTTCGTTCGGGCGTGAAACCGCTTCCTGCGCCAGATGAAACCATTCCCTTCGTCGCAACAGCCCGCGCAGCCGCACCATCAAAATCGCCAGCTCGAACGGTTTCGGCAGATAATCATCCGCGCCCGCTTCAAAACCTTTCAAAACATCTTCAGCGCGATTGCGCGCCGTCAGCATCAGAATCGGCACAAACTGCCCGGCCTCGCGCAATTCGGCGGCCACTTCAAACCCGTTTTTTCCAGGCAACATCACATCCAGCACGACCAGATCGAATCGCCGAGGCGAACCAATCAACAGTTCAAGCGCCGTTTCGCCGTCAGCGGCAGTTTCCACCTCGTATCCTTCGGCTTCCAGATTGAAGCGCAATCCATCGGCCAGATGTTTTTCGTCCTCGACAATCAAAACTTTACTCATTGTGGCTCTTTCGCTCGGGGCAGTTGAATCGTGAATGTGCTGCCCAATCCTTCGCCTTCACTTTCGGCAAATACTTTGCCGCCGTGTTTGTTGACCACCGAACGGACAATGAACAGTCCCAGTCCCGTGCCTTTGACTTTGACGCTGGCGCGTCTGGGCACGCGGTAAAACCGTTTGAACACCTGATCCAGGTATCCGCGCGGAATGCCTGCTCCGCGATCCGTGACGCGAACCAACACGCGGCGCTGATCCAGATCGGCGACTTCGACAGTGACACTGATTTCCTTGTCGGAATATTTGACGGCGTTGTCTATCAGATTGGAAACGGCAGCGCGAAATTCGTCGGCGTCGCCTTTAATCAGCGCGGGCTTGCTCAGCGTTTCCACATACCGAAGCGTTTGATCGTCCAGATGCATTCGTTTGCGCGCAAGCTCTACGCTTTCTCGCACCAGATCGCCCAGATTCAAGATGCTTTGTTGCACCGGAATTCGGCGGTCGCCGGTGCGGCTGGCGCGCAACACCTGTTCAACCGTGTGCAGCAACCGGTCGCTATCTTCCAGCATGATTCCGTAAAACTCTTTTCGCTTGGCGTCGTCTACGTCGCGGGTTTGCAGTGTTTCCAGATATAACCGAATCGAGGCAATCGGCGTTTTCAGTTCGTGGGTGACAGCGTTGATAAAACTGTCGTGTTGTTCGTTGCGGCGAATTTCCCGCACCAGAAAGATCGTGTTCAACGCCAAGCCAGCAATCAGCACCAGAAAGAAAATCACGCCGAAAACCAGCAAGGCGACTTGCCGCCAGGAAAAGACGATCCAGCCGACATTCAACGCCGCCGCCAGCACCACCAGGCAAATTCCCAGCACGGTGAAAAAAATGATGGATTTTTTTCGATGACTTGCTAATCGCATCACACTCGACTTTATCCAAATTTGATCTTTGAAAGTTTAACGGCAGGCTGTGTAAGCTTGGGAAGAAAACTCCACCAAGAGAACTCTTCTTTATGCATACACCGCCTGCCGAGTTGTTGAACCTGATTGTAGTTTTTCAGCCCC
>JAEUQP010000292.1 GCA_016789645.1 Acidobacteriota bacterium
ACTAGGTTCCCAACTCATGTGGCTTGCTCAATCTCGTTTGATGAAGCTACAGGCGCGGAGCAAACGCCACAGTCTTCTCAACGGAATTTCTTACTCTGAAATCGTCGTAAACGAGTTCAGACACTTTGCTGACAAACGGAAATTTCAATTTCCCGGTGGGAGGAATTTGGGTTAAGGGCTTGTGATTGTGCGTCTCAACTTTTCTGGGTTTAACGTGAGACTGCTTAATCTTTGATCGTTAACTTTTGATCTAATGACTTAGTTTTGTCGCTGGCAATCACTGCCTGAACACCCGCCTGACTGCCAAACACGACGCTAACTTTAGATTATGTCAGCAGTTGACGCAAGTGCATTCTTAAAAGAGACTTTGCCACAGCTTTATCACCTAACCTGTAATCAGGAGGCAATTGCATGAAATCGGCTGTACCGAGGCTTAAGCCATTGGCGGATGAAGAACTTGATGACGAAGCCCGCCGCGTTCTGGAACGCGCCAAAATGCAAGGACGCGTGCTGAACATTTTTCGCACGCTGGCTCATCATCCCAAGCTGCTGGAACGCTGGTTGGTGTTTGGCACGCATGTCCTGAACAAATCCACATTGCCGCCGCGCGAACGCGAAATGGCGATTTTACGAATTGGCTGGTTGTGCGGCAGCGAATACGAATTCGGCCAGCACGTTTTAATCGGCAGGATGACCGGGCTGGCCGACGATGAAATTCGCCGGATCAAACTCGGAGCCGAAGCCGACGGCTGGACGGAATCGGACGCGGCGCTGCTGGCGGCAGTGGATGAATTGCACGCCGAATCGTTTATCAGCGATCCGACCTGGCAAACGCTGACCCGGCATTTTTCGACGCAGCAATTGCTCGATCTGATTTTCGCCGTCGGCCAATACAATCTGGTTTCGATGGCGCTGAATACTCTTGGCGTGCAACTGGACGAAGGCGTCCCGGGCTTCGATTTGTGAGAAAAGGCGATGGGGTTGTCAGTCGTGGTCTTTTTGCTTCGCGTGTTAAAATCAATCACGGAGGTGATCAATGGACAAAACAATCAATCTGGAAATGACCAAAGATCAAGCGGAGCAATTAAAGGAATTGCTTAATGAGTGCCTTGCTGCGATGGATCGCGCCAACGAACAAATGGTGAAGGACAATCAAGAGATTGAGCGAAGTCAGGCTCGCACCTGGGCTATTTTGGCCAATTTGCCCGGAGGTATGGATGTGGAAAGAGTTTCTTAGCCTGATCTGGAAAACGCTGAGGTTAAACGAACGGACGCAAGAGAACACCGATAAAATCAAAATTCTTCAGCAGCAAGTCGAAACACTCAGCAAGGCATTGCAATGGCAGCATCAGGAAGTTCAACGTATTAGCGAGCGTGAACAGCATGAACGTGAGGTTCTTGCGTTGCAGTTAAAGCACGAACTTGAAAAGCATCAGTTGCAATCAGAGATTGACCGCTTACGCGCTGAGCAAACCTTGCTTACCGCAAAACCAACCGCAAACACAAAAGATAAAAACGAACCTGAATAGGAGCTAGAAACATGAATGTTGTTTCACCCGCCCCACTTTCTCCTTCCGCGCCAAAATCTGGAAAGCTGCGCCGTATCTTGATGATCGTCGTCGCGTTGATCGGGTTGATGGCTGCGGCTGTGTTAGTCGTCGGCATGATCGAATTTCCCGAAGATCGTCCGCCCGCCGGATATTCCAACGGCAATCCTGGGAGC
>JAEUQP010000342.1 GCA_016789645.1 Acidobacteriota bacterium
TGCCGGAGGTGATGAACGTCTTTTCGCCGTTGACGATGAAATGGTCTCCGTTGCGAATGGCTGTGGTTTTGATGGCGGCAACATCCGAACCGCCCGAAGGTTCGGTGATGGCCAGCGCAGAGATTTTTTCTCCGGCCAGAACCTGCGGCAAGACGCGCGCTTTCATGTCGCGGCTTCCGGCGTGCAAAATCGGCGGCGAACCAATCGAATGCGACAACAACGAAGCCGACACGCCTCCGCTGCCAGCGGCGGCCAGTTCCACCGAAGCGATGATCGAATAAAACCCATCAGCAGGCGTGCCGCCGTATTCTTCGGGATAATTCAATCCCAACAGACCGATGGCCGCAGCCTTCCGGTACAGTTCGCGCGGAAACTCTTCGGCTTCGTCCCATTCGTGGACGAATGGAGCGATTTCGCGCGCAACAAATTCGCGCATCGTCTGGCGAAACTGTTCGTGTTCTGGCGTGTAGTAATTTGAATTCGGTTGGATGTTCAACATGGCGGGCATCTTAAAACCCGGCTGTCAGTTTCACCAGACGAAACCAACTCCTCGCAAAATGAAAAAGGGCACTGTCACCAGTGCCCTTTGATCGAATGTCTGGAAATTGCCCCGGTTAATTTTCATCGGGTGGCCGGTTCGGCGCATTGGGTTGAGCGCCCAACCGCCGCTGCATCTGTTGGCGCAGTTGTTGCGGAGTCAAACGCCGTTGCGGCAACACCATTTCGCCCACCAGAAATCGGAACACGTAAAATTGATCCGGCGTCAGAATCTGGCGAAATTGCGATTCGATATACGCCTGCGTCTTGATGATTTCGGCAGTCTTTTCGGCGGATTTGGCAGCCAGTTCTCCAACTCGTTGCGGATCGAAGTTTTCCCCGTAAATGCTGTCTTCAAGCTGCATTTCCGTGTTTCGCTTTTCAGTTTGCAAAACATTCAACTTCGGCCCGATCTCGCGTTTGAGCGCCCTGAATCTCTCTTTTTGTTCGGGAGTCAGGTCGAGTTGCCGCATCAACACCATCATTGCCGCCGGACTGCCAAATCCCGGAATCATCATGGCGACTTCATCCGGTTTGAACAGCGCACGCGGCCCCTGTTTGCTGACTCCATCCAAACTGTGTTTTTGCGGTTGCGATTCCTGACCGGAAGTTGACGTCGTCGAAGAAGTGTTCGACGCAGGCGCAATCTGATTGGCGCCTTGTTTGTCCAGTTTCTTTTGAATCTGCCGCTGCGCTCTTCCGGGTTGGCGAATGGCTTGTCCCAAAGCCGTTTCGTGGGTTTGAATCAACACACCAACCAACGCCGCAAACAAAAATGCAAAAACAGGAATTTTTTGGGCAACGAGCCTGATTTTCATCTTGAATCTCCCCACGGATAGGAACGGTCGTCTTCGATAGCAAAAAACGAACGCAAGGAACCATTCTGCTGATTCGCTTTTTTGATTTCCGCGCGCAAACCAGCTTTGACGGTTTCCAATTTGGCCTGGTGTTCGGCAGTTACCAGTTGCAATTGCGCCTGATGTTCGGCGACGAGTTGGGTTTTGAAACTGGCAAGTTCCGCCTGATATTGCTGCTGGATTTTGGCGCGCTCGTCGGCAACGGCTTTGCTGACGATTTCCTGCACCTGTTGCTCAGACAATCCGGCTGAATTGGAAATTCCCGGTCGAGTTCCGAAACCTGACAACGCCATCAAAACCACAGCCGCCGCCACTCCGGTCATTGCCAAACCGCGCGCCCAAACCGGAAACATTCCGATCAGTTCGCGCACGACATCCAATCTGGTTTTCGGCGGGACGAATTCGGTTCGCGGCGCAAAGCCAACTTGCCACGTGCTTAAATCATCGCGCACGCTGCCAAACGCATTCAGTTCCGCACCGCAATCGTCGCATTCGTTCAGATGCCGTTCGAATGAAACGCGCTCAGCGGCGGTGGCTTCGCCGTACAGATACGTGACCAAATCTTCCTTGCGGCCACATGCCAATTGGTTTTTGTTCGTGCTGTTCATGGCGTTTCGCCTCCTTACCTCTTTCATTCTGCTGAGTGATTCCCGTTAAAGCGCAGTTCGAAGCTTTTCCAGCCTCACGCGCATTTGTTGAAGTCCTGTGTACAGTCTGGATTTCACCGTGCTGACCGGAATGGCCAGAATTTCTGCAATTTCGGCGAAGGTCAATTCTTCATACTCTTTCATCACGATGACTTGCCGCATTTCTGGCGGCAAGGCGTGCAACGCTTTTCTGACCTGAACCGCCAATTGGTCGCGTTGCATTCGTTCCGGCATCAATTCCGCGTCACTGTCGGCCAGTTCGAATTTGCGTCCGTCGTCGTCTTCCAGATCAATGGATTGTTCCACCACGCTGCCGCGTTTTCGCATCCGCGAATGGCAAGCATTCAGAGCAATGCGGTATAGCCAAGAAGAAAACTTGGCGTCGCCTCGGAATTTCCGCAGGTTGCGAAACGCTGCCAAAAACGTTTCCTGGCAAACATCGCGAGCGTCTTCATCGCGTCCAAGCATACGCAACGACAGCCCATAGATAGGCCTCTCCCATCTTCGCACCAACAAACTGAATGCATCCGTTTCACCGGCGAGAGTCCGCTCGATGATCTGATCGTCGCTGATCTCCATATCCTGAATCAGATCCGCCTTCCTCTTGTCGCGTTATTCTTTTCCCAGCAAAGCAAACTCTTTGCCCGCTGCTTGCCGCCGACTAAGACGAACGGGAGGTAATGAAAGTCGAACTTTTTGTTGATCTTGGAGAGATTTTTTCGGCTGAGAGATCGGAAGAAACGATTTACGAGCCTTGCCCATCCGGACGCTGACCTTCGACCCAGGCTTCGCCATCTTCAAAAATCTCTTTTTTCCAGATCGGAACAATCTGTTTCACGCGATCAATCGCATAATGGCAAGCTTCAAAGGCGATTTTGCGATGCGGCGACGTGACAACAATGACCACTGAGGATTCCGAAATCTTCATTTCGCCAAAGCGGTGAATGATGCCGATGCGTTCGACTTCGGGCCAACGCTGGCGAATTTCTTCACCGACGCGGCGCATTTCCTTCACGGCCATCGGCGGATAAGCGTCGTAATCCAACGTCACCACACGACGACCGTTGGTGTTGTCGCGGACGACACCATCGAAGGTGACGACCGCTCCGGCTCCACCGGTCAACAGTCGTTGTTCCAAGCCTTGTTTATCAATTGGTTCGCGCGTGATTTCAAAAATGTCTTCCGTCATTTCTTCTCCTCTCCTCCTGCTAGTTCTCGTGAGCGACAACGTCTTCAAGATATTTTTTCGCACGGCTGACGCGTTGGCTTTTGTTAGCGACCACAACATCCTTGCCGGTTTTTTCATTCGCTTTGGACGCGGTTGTCAGCTTCACACCGGTCAAAAAATTCGTGCTTTCGGTT
>JAEUQP010000359.1 GCA_016789645.1 Acidobacteriota bacterium
TTTGAACACAGTTCCGCGCCGGATTCGCACGTCTGTAATCTGACCTTCGGCATTGCGGCGAAAACTGACCGAACCGTCGGCCAGATTGGGCAACAGTTGGTCGTCCTTGTCGCGGCCAATTTTGACGTGAATGTAACCGAAGAGCGGCAAGCGAATGCGTTCGCGCATGGTTCCTGCGCCTTCGACCGAAAGCGGCAAGGTAACGGGTTCGGTAAACACCGACCGAGCCAGTTCGCCATACGCGCCGGGAACATCCAGACCGTTGTGAAACCAAGCTTCGTCAGTCGGAGAAATGGCTCCGCGAATTTCGCCAAAGGTTCCGGCGATTTCTCTGGGCTTGTCCGGCGGATCAAACGGCCAACGCGGTTCGACCAGTTGGCGTAACCGGTCGGCGGATAACGCGATGGCGTCAGGATCAAACTGAATTCCCAGCTTCGAATCAGCCGGAATCAATGCGCGAATCATGCTCGCGCCGCTTTCCGCGAACGCGAGTTCTCCGTCGGGCAACACCGCCAATCCGCTTGGCCGATTTAATCGCAAATCCGGCAATTCGGTTTTAACCCGCACTTGATCTTTCAGTGAAAACAACTTGATCGAACCATAGGCGTCAGCCAGGTAAAACGAATTGTCGTCGCGGATGGCAATCGCTACCGGCTCACCGATTTCGACGGGAAACAAAAGGCTGTCGCTGTTGTCGGCTTTACTGATGCCCTCCAACGTTATGACCTGGCCATTCAGGGCGATTCGACGAACGCGACGATTGCCCGTGTCGGCGACCAGCAACGAGCCTTCATCGGTGACAGCAATTCCGCACGGCGTGTCGAAACGAGCGTCGGCTCCTGCGCCATCGGCAAAACCGGGTTCGCGGCCTCCGGCGATTGTGCGAACTTGCCCGTCTTTGGTGATTGCTCGAATGCGGTCGTTGTAAGTGTCGGCGACGAAAATCTCTCCGTCGTCATTTATCGCGATTCCCACCGGAGCATTGAATCGTGCGTCGGCGGCTGTGCCGTCGGTATCACCACTGACGCCGGACTGACCGGCAACGACGTTGACAGTTTTGGTTTTGAGATCAACGCGGACAATCGTGTGCGCTCCGGTGTTGGCGACGATCAAATTGCCGTCCGGGGCAAAGGCGATGGCCGACGGCGTTTGCAGATTTTCGGCGACGACGCTGATTTGCGGAGATGAGCCATTTTCATAACTGCCCGCCACCAGTAGAAAGATGCGCCCGGTGATGCTTTCGCTGAAGTAGATGTTGCCGTCGTCATCCGCCGCCAGACCGAATGGTTCGTAATATCGTTGCGCGGGCGATTCGACGTATCCCAACGTGGCAATGCGGGTGAATTCGGGCGGTGGTTGCATCCAGCGCCAAATCAGCCAGGCGAAAACAACCGCCGCGACTATTGTCAGCGCGATCATCAATTTGAAATTTGAGATTGGAAAGTGCCAGCGGCGTTTGATTGTTGGATTCACGTTCGGAAGTGTAGCCGGGCTGGTTGCGGTTTGGCGAGCGTTGATTGCGTCTTGCTGCCGCTCTACACTGTGAGTCGTGCAAATCATCAATCGAGCAAATTTGTTGCCTGACACGTTGTCTGAACTTGAAGGCGCGTTGCCGGATTTTGGCACGCTTCAACAAGTTGTCGCGTGGGGAATGCGGCAACAACCTCCAGCGTTGCTGTTGGACACCATTCCGCTTGATGAATATACGCACGAAGTAGTGTCCGTTTGGCGAGACCAGTTTTTGATTTTCAGTTCAACCTGACACGGAACGATCACGGCGGTCGCTGTGTGGGATCATCGGCCAACAGCAGAAGAGTTATTGGCTGTTCGATTGGCCGAAGGCTGGCAACCGACGGTGTCGCCGTTGCGCGAAGGCGATCAAGTGCTCGGTCACGCGGCGTGTTTACTTCATTGAGCAAATGTTATGGCCAGAGGCTGGGAAAGCAAATCTGTCGAAGATCAGTTGGAAGAACGCGAGCGCGCCAAACGCGAAGCCGTAGCGCCTGTTTCGACCGAAGCTCCCGCGCATCGGCAACGCCGCGAAACTCTAGAGCTGACGCGCAGCCGATTGCTGGCACAAATCAACGCCGCGCGTTCCGATGCTCATCGGCAAATGCTGGATCGCTCGCTTCAGGCAATCCAGGAAGAACTTGAAACTTTGTAAGTAGGCTACTGTCTACTGTCTTCTGTCTACTTTACTGATGAACGAGACCAAAAAAATCGAACCTGCGTTTCCGACAACGGCTCAACGATTGAGCCAGACCACTCCGCTGACCGTCGAACCCGAACCGCAAAAGACCAAACGCGGCATCGGCTTTTATGTGCGCGGCAGCATCCTGTTTTTCAAAAAGATGTGGCCGACGCTCTTTGAGCTGACTTCGACGGAAACCTACGTCAACGCGTCAGCCATCGCGTTCAACGTCATGCTGTCGTTCTTTTCGTTTGTGGTGTTGATGGGCAGCTTTTTGATCAACATTGTCGGTTCTCAACGCGCGTATGAAACGTTATTTCGGTTGATGCGGTCGTTGATGCCGCTGGAATCCGGCATGTTGCTGAACAGTCTGGATCAGGTGACGCGCGGCCCCAGCGGCAAAGCGACGCTGATGTCGTTCGGCTTGTTGATTTTTTCGGCGTCCGGAGTGTTTCAGCCGCTGGAAGCCGCGCTGAATCGCGCGTGGAAATTCAAGGAGCGCAATTTCGTCAAACAGTATCTGGTGTATATGCTGATGGTGCTGATTTGTTCGGCGATCATCTTGTGTCCGGTGGCTTTGGGCAGCGTCTATGATTTCGTGCTGGTCAGTATCTTTGGAGAATCGTCTGTGCGGGAATGGTTTTTCAAAATTGCCGGCCCGGTAATGTCGTTGCCGTTTCTGGTGTTGCTGTTTTTCGTCATTTATTACTTCATCCCGAACGGCAAGGTGAAACTCAATCAGGTGGTGTTCACGTCGGTGGCGATTGCCGTGTTGTGGTTGCTGGCGACGTTTGCATTCTGGTTGTTGCTGCCGGTGTTCGATTTCGCGGGCAGTTACAAACAACTGGCTTCGCTCATGGCGCTGGTGACGTGGGTGTTCATTTCGTCGTTCATTTTGATTATGGGAGCCGATTTGTCCGCGCGGCAGATCATTCCGCAATCGTGGACGGGGTGGATGCCGCTGAAAGCGACCAAAAAGCTGGACGAAACGCAGGTGTCGCAAACTCCCGCGTCGCAAGTTCGATAACGCCGAGCGTTCAAACTCGGCAAACCGCTACGTTTACCCCTTTACGCAGCACAATTCGGAGGTAGTCATGAGAAGTCAGAGATTCGCGCGATTGTGCGCCGTGTTGCTGCTCGTAGCCGGACTGTTTGCCGCCAGCGTTCCCCAGGCCGATGCTCAATCAGGCCGCAAACCCAAAAAAGAATCCGCTGATCCCAAACACAAAACCATTGATCCGAACTCGGACGACAACCCTGAAAAATCGAACAAAGCGCTGCAGGACAACACGCCGGTCACGGTTAATGACGACGGAACCATTTCGCTGAACACGACGATGGTTACGATTCCGGCGACTGTGCTCGACCCCAGCGGAAATTTCGTCCCAGGGTTGAAGCGCAAAGATTTCGAACTATACGAAGACGACATCAAACAGGAAATCGAACATTTGCGTCCGGTCGAAGAACCGTTTCACGTCGTGTTGCTGCTCGACACTTCGACCAGCACGGCCTTTCGCCACGAAGACATTCAGTCAGCGGCGTTTGAATTCGTCCAGCAGTTGCGCCGCGATGACAAGGTGATGATCGCTTCGTTCGACAGTCAGATCGAAGTCTGGTGCGATTTCACCAATTCGCGCGACATCATTCGCAACGCGATTTACCGCGTCAATCAAGGCGGCAGCACGCGCG
>JAEUQP010000382.1 GCA_016789645.1 Acidobacteriota bacterium
TTGGCTTGTTGAATTGCCGCGCGCAAGGTGCAATTTCCCAAACCATCGTCGCAAACCAAATCAGTCAAATCCCTGTCCGGGTTGTCGCCGAGCGAAGTGACCAGAATTCCTGTTGGCGGCTGCTGTGTCTGTATGCATTGCGAAAATTCGGAGGTGTTTCCGGCTGAATCTGTCGCTGTCGCCGTGATGTATGTGCCGACTTTTACTGTCGCCTGAAACGCCGCCACGAACGGTGTAAAGCCTTTGCCGGTGGGCGTCATGACAATCGAACCGATAAAGTTGGCACCTTGTCCGTAACCGGAAGGGTCGCAAATGTTGTTTTGATAAAAATGCAGCGTCATCGGGTTGGGCGCACTGTCCAACCTGCCTTGAATGCTGAGCGTGTTGCCGGTGACGTAAGCCGCATTCAACAGCGGGAAGTTCTGCAAATTGTTCGCTCCTGTATCTGCATCGCCAGTGTCATTGGGCGTCACGCCGTCGCCGCCCAGATCAATGCCAAGCCCGCCGTTGGAAAACACAGAGTTAGCCAGAATCTGATTGCCAGTTCCGCCGCCGGTAACGCTGACCCCATTTCCCTTGTTAAACGCTATGGTATTGCCAGCGCCGGTTGCCGTTCCGCCAATCATATTGTCGGAGGCTCGGGCTATTTCCACACCATTTAGCCCGTTCAATGTATTCCCGGTTCCGTTTACATCAATGCCAATCAGGTTGCCTTCAACTCGGTTGTTGTCTGCGCGGAGCACATAAATGCCGGCATTGCTGCTGCCGCAGATGACATTGCCTGCTCCGGCTGTAGTTCCTCCGATCAAATGGCTGGTCTGGCGCGAAGCGTCAACGTCCCCAATGCCTATACCGGAAACATTGCTGATTCTGGCTGTGCCGGTTATGTCTGTGCCGATGTAATTTCCCTGCACAATGCTGCCGACTCCGTTCCCGCCCAGCGAGATGCCGAATCCGTTGTTGCCGGAAATGATATTGCGTGCTCCGGCCACAGTTTCGCCCAGAATGTTGCCGTCGCTTTCGATCCTCAAACCGCCTTGCCCATTAGGCAGTCCGACAGCGCCCGTGGCATTCAAGCCGATCAAATTGCCTTGAACCAGATTTTTGACTGCGGCGCGTGACACGAAAATTCCAAAGTTGTTATTGCCCGAAATGATATTCCTTGCTGACGGAGCCGTGCCGCCAATTCGGTTGTTGGTTCCGGCGTTCAGTTCTATGCCGTGACTGGTATTGCGGCTTGCAGATAATCCATCTGAACTGATGCCCAGGAAATTGCCCTCGATGAAGTTGCTGTCGGATGAAACCAGAATTCCGCTGCCGATAAAGTTGTTGATGACCAACCCGCGAATCACGCAATTGTTGGCTTGCAGAGTCAGTCCGTTGGCGACTGAAGCGTTGGCTCCATTCAACTCGATCAGCGGACGACCCGAAAAACCGGGTTGAGTCGTTCCGTCAATGGTCGTTGCCACGCTTAACGGTGGCAGGGCAGACCGGAGCGGAATTGTCTGCAAACCGCCATTACCGATGTTGAAGTTGATAGTGCTGGCTATTTTCAAGGCGTTGGATTCTTCGATGGCAGCGCGCAGAGTGCACTGACCATTACCTGCATCGCATCTCTGGTCGTTTGGGCTGTTATCTGATCCGTCACCCGTCGAATTGACGGTGAACGTTGCGGCAGGCGAACTCGCAAAGATGGAAACCTGACTGCGCCCGCTTATGCCAACCACCAAATCCTCGCGCGCGTCGGCATTCAATCGCATAGAAAGAACCGTCAACGGCTGGCCCTCGACAGCCAGCGAAACAATTTTCGGCGAAGCGTTTTTTCCCGGCGAAGCAGTTTCCGGTTTCAAATCGCTGAGGATGTTCAACTGGCGTTGTGTCGGGTCAACGACAATCAAGTCATCGTTTTTCTGTCCCGACATTCGCGCGCAAACCAACGCAGTAGCTTGCGGCCAGAGGTTGGCAGAAAACCGGGCTGTACTTTCGGCATTGCTTCTGACTTTTGCGCGAGCCAGCGTTGTCACAGAAATTGCGCCGTCTTCTGTCAAAGCGGCGATGTCCGTTCCCGGCTGACCGTTGAATTCGCCAAGCGCGATTGATCGTGCAGCCGACGGCAGCGAGTAACGACGGAGTCGGGCGGTTGCGATTGCCGATCTGCCGCTTTGATCCAGCGTCAGCTTGCGGTCGCGCCCGTGAATGATGGCCAATTCCGTTCCGGCGGTGACGGCCAAATCCTGATTGAATTCGGCGTCTAATTGCCCGGCGGCCAGCGCCGTCACTTTGGCGGCGAAGCTGAAAATTTCCGGCTGGGCTTTGATCGCTCCTTCAGGGCTTTCATAAATCAACACTTGAGCGCCAGCGCCGCCTTCGATTCCGACGGCGAAATCAGTCAGCCCATCGCGCCGGTTGATTTCGCCTGCGGTCAACGCAGTCACAGCGCCAGGCAAATAGATTTCTTTGGTCAGATTCAATTCGCCTTTGCCGTTTCCCGAAAACAGATTCAGTTTGTTTGCGCCGCGAGCCGCCACGATCACATCCCAATGGCCGTCGCGGTCAAAATCTCCTGCACCAAGAAAGTCGGGGCGTTGAGGTGTAATGACAGTCAACGGCGACGAAAGAAATGCCGCGCCGCTGGCCGTTCCCGCTGCTGGTTGTCGTTGCGCTTCCGGCGAATTCGGATAGACGGCGGCAACATTGCCGCGCGACACCGTGACAATTCCGAAACCATCGCTTTCAGAACCGCTGACCAGATCGGCAACCCCGTCTTCGTCAAAATCTGCCGAAGCCAGCGCCAAAATCTGTGCGCGGTTTTGGTTTACAGGTTCGGCGTTCGCCGAGGCGGCAGAAAATCGAAAAACCACCAGCGCACAGAGCGCCAGTGAGAAACTGAGAACGAGGCAACAGGCTGGCAAATGGCCTGTGCGCGCGAGCGCGCTGAATGGTTTGGCGACTTGCCGGCTGAGTGTGGCTAATAAATATGGCATAAGAGGCTCCATTGATTGTTGGCCGCTTTTTCCACGCGGCGCTAATTGGCTGTCTGGTTATAGCAGTTTTCAGATGAGTGCGACTTGCCAATCGAGTTGTAAGGCGGGTTACTAACCCGCCTTACAACTCCACAGGGCGCACGCACCTGCAATTCCCTATAATCACGAATCAAACTACAACATGCTGCTTACTTCATCGGCTTCATCGGCTCAATCATCAATTCGGTAATCGAAAAAGCTTCTCGGTTCATGGTTTTGAACCCGATACTCCCTCGCGGGAATTCGTCTTTCGGGTCAGTGTAATCGCATAAATGGGTTGGGGCAGCACGTAAGGCATCCTTGACCTCTTGGTTGTTTGCGAGATGTGGCGGCACTTGCTCAAGTTTTATGTTTTGAACGATGTGATTTTCATTGACTGTAACTGAGACGGTGTACTCGCACTGCGACAATAACGGAATAGGTGGTTTGCCTGTATACATATCCGGCAGCTTGTCCCCTGACATCTTGAAAATCCGAAAATAGGTCTCAGATTCGCCGGGCGGTTTGTACAGACTGAACAGGTAATAGCTTGGTTTCTTTTGAAACGGTAAACCACGATTCGCCACTCGCAACGCCCAAGTCGCACCACCATCGTTTCTAAGCTTGAGCCGAAACACCATTGAAAAGTTGCGATAGCATTTCTCTGATAAATAACCGATGTTGGGAGAATTCTCGATTTCCAACCAATCATTGTTCAGCGCCCAACCCGGCGGATGAATCCAGGCATTTAGATTCAAAAACTTGTCGTCTGCGTCCAGTGTAGTAATCGTGCAGGAGCGTTTCGTTTCATAAATCGTCCATCCGGTAACTGCAAGCACTAACACTACGGCAGCAATCGCCAACACCGATTTTCGTCGAATCACCTCAGCTAGCCGGGCTGGAAGTGAACGAGTCACATTTCCATTGGAAGGAGGATGCTCAGGCTTTTTCGTCGGACCAGGTGGCGCGGTAGGGTCAGACTCAGGCGTAGGTCTGTTCGAAGGAACGTGGTAGGTGAAAACAAACTTCTCCAAATGGCTTCGAACTAACTTTTCAAATTGGTTTTTGCCACTGTATTCCCACCACATGCCCTCTTTGGGGAACTTGCTTTTGAATTCCAAAACCTGTCCCCATTGCCGGAGTTCTTCGGGAGAATCTGGGGAATAAGGTTTTACATTGAAATAGACTGCGACCTGTGGACGTCTGTTTTGATTCCAGCCGTTGATGGCAGTTTGGATTTCATGTTCTGTGCCGGAGTTAGCACCCATGGTTGGCGAGCCGAACCGTTTCCAGAAAATGCCAATCAGTAGGTCGCAATCTTCGATCCGCAGAATGTCGTCAATCAGCCCTTGCGGTCCTTCCGGGTGAAAGCCCGGATAGGAATCGGTTTCCCAGCGCGCCAGTTCCAGGCGCAAGCCATACTGCCTGGCAATGCCTTGATTCAAATCTTCAATGACATCGGCTAAGGCGTTGCGCTCGGCCATCACGTCGCCTGGCGAAGCAACTACGATTCGGATAATGCGCGCTTGTTCCACGCGGCCTCCCTCAATTCTTTGGTTAGGTTGATTGAAATTGGCTATAAAAACGGCTGACAACTTAAATAAATAATGGCGCGTTTCCGTTGGCTATTACCGGAAACGCAAACGCATCGTAGGCCAGCTTCAGATCAGGATCAAGCCTGTTTTCAACTATCGCCCGTAAATTTTGACCTGTGAAAAATCAACCAACGAGCACAGAAGCTGGCTGATTGTTTTATTCAGCAGCGGGTGATTGGCGTCAGGAGCGATTTCCGCCAGGGGCTGTAATACGAAGCGGCGCAGGTGCATTCGCGGATGCGGCAAGGTGAGTTCGATTCCGTCGAGTGTGGTGCTGATGATGTGATTGCCGAACAACAGCAAATCAATGTCTATGGTGCGAGCGCCGCGCGGCACGGTTCGCACGCGGCCAAGTCGGATTTCAGTTTCCAGGCAAAGTCTCAGCAGCGAAATCGGATCAAAACGTTCAGCGTTGACGGCGATGACCTGATTCAGAAATTTGGGCTGATCGAGGAAATCCACCGGATCGGTTTCGTAAATGGAAGATTCGGCGACGAGTTGCAAGCCTTCCGCGACCAACAGAGAAATTGCTTGCCGCAGATTGGCTTCGCGGTCGCCGAGGTTCGAACCCAAACCCAGATAGGCAATTGGCGGCATTTACTTCAACTCTTCAACTATGGAACTTCCCGCCGAACCATCGCCGCTCGTCCATTGCCACGATTCGTGCAGGCGATAACGTCCGTCAGGCAGCGCTTCCGGCGTTGAGCGGCATTTTCCGGTGCAAAG
>JAEUQP010000384.1 GCA_016789645.1 Acidobacteriota bacterium
TTCAGCGCGAATTCAACGTTGTCTTTCGATCCGGTCAGCAGCAACCATCCGGGCAAGGCTTTGAACGACGCCGCAAATTCTTTCAGTTTCGCGGGCGTGTCGTTCGTTGGGTCAACCGAGATCGAAATCAGAAAAACATCCTTGCCCAATCGGTCGCTGAGCCGGTTCTGCAATTTGGCGAAGGTCGCGGCCATCATCGGGCAGCTTTCGCGGCAGGAAGTAAAAAACGAATTGATGATGACCACGCGCCCTTTCAGCACGTCGGAATACAGCCGCATCGGCTGGCCGTCCTGATTTGTCAATTCCACGTCGGTGAAGTATTTGGCCGCCGCTGATTGCTGGTTCCCAGCCGGAGTGGTTGACGTTGCCGACGCGTTCGCGACTTCGTTGATGACTTCGACCAGTTTGGCCGGAGCGGCCAATCCATTGACGCGCCGCCATTCGCCCGCCGTTTCATTGCCGATCAATGCTGTGGGCGAATGATCCCATTTGTCGGCAGTGAACACGCCGAAAGCTTTTAACAACGCGTCTACGTCGGATTTTGCACCGGTCACCAGCGTCCAGCCTTCGCCTGCGTTGAACTTTTCGCTCCAGGTTTTCAATCGCTGCGGCGTGTCCGTCACCGGATCAACGCTGACGGAAATCAAGCGAACGTTTTTGCCTGCGCGTTCGCCCAGCACGCGCCGAAGCTGGCCGAAATTGGCTCCCATCGGCGGGCAAATCGTCGTGCAGGTGGTGAAGACAAAATTCACGGCAACGGTTTTGTCTTTCAGCAAGTCGCGAAAGCGAACTTCGTTGCCGAACTGATCGCGCACCGCGACATCGGGAATCGTCAACCGACTAGCGACGGCAGGTTCCGCTGGTTTGGCTGATTGATGATGCTGATGCGCTTCCTGAGCCGCGATTGGCTGGCCGAATGCGAGAAAAACGCCAAGCATCAGAAATTCAGCAATGAAGAATCGGAGACGAGATAACGGAACAAACGGAAATAACGGAAGGAACGGAAAAACAAAATTGGCGGAAAGGCTTCCGTCTTTTCCGTTATTTCCGTTTGTTTCGTCAGCTTTTGGGACTTTCTGCGGAATTCCATTCATTGTTTTTCCTGCCTCTCTTTGGGGTGAACTTGCAGCACCAGATATTGCGAATTGTTCAGCGACAATCCTGCTGAAGGGCTTTCCAGATACACGTAATACATGCCCGGTTGGGGCGGAGCGAATTCGATTTCGTACACGCCGTCACCGAGGACGCGCGCCGTTTGCCGCCGATGCCAAACGCCGGGAGCCAGCATCAACATCGCTCCTACGTCGTTCAATTCCGCTTTTGGTTGTTTGCTTATTGGATCGCTCAGCCGGAATTGCAGCCGAGCGGTGTCGCCGACTTTCACCACAGGATTTTTGACCAACGGAGTGACGATCAATGATTTTTTTGTGCGACTGGCCGCAAGTTCGGGATTTGGTTCGACGGCGATTTCAAAACAATGAATCAGACGTGGCGAATCCAGAAACAGCGACACGTCGTGAACGCCTGCGCGCGACATTCGAGCGATGGTTTCGTATTCGCCGGGACGCCGTTCGCGCAAACTGCGATCCACCACCAGCACTGCGCGCGGTTCGCGTCCGTAGTTGCTGAAATTGCCCATCGGCGCTGCCATGCCTTCTTTGTAATAGTAAATGGATTTGTCCGCCGGATTGGCGACGAGCGCCGCGCCGCCTCCGGGAGCAGGGACAATGCCATCGGCCAGCGCAGGCCGCGAAACCGTGCCAAATGGTTTTTGTCCGCCGGGAAAA
>JAEUQP010000422.1 GCA_016789645.1 Acidobacteriota bacterium
CCGCCAGATTTCCGCCAACGAACAATTGCGCACGTCATTGATCAATTCGGCGCCACAGATCAACGAAAAGCTCAACGCCCTGAAAAACAATCAGGCCGACGTTCAGCAAACTCAGGACGGCATCGTCAAAGTCGTGCAAGATGCTGCCGGTCAGGTTCAACAGAATGTTTCGTTGTATAACTCGTTCGGCTTTGAAGGACCGAAATGGATCGCGCGCGTCGGCAACCGGATCAAAGAAAAGCCGTCCGTTCTTCTTTCCGGCAAGGCATTCGAGACCTTGCTCGGCTGGTTGGTGATGACCATGCTGCTCAGCGTCGGCGCTCCGTTCTGGCAAGACACACTGGAATCGTTGTTTGGGCTGAAAAACCTGCTCAGAAAACAACAGCCCAGCGAACCGCAGAAGACGACGTAAGCAGCGAAAATCGTTTCGTTGACACTCGTAAATTGGCGTTCCTATAATCGCTGCTCAAACAGGCACGTCACAGCGCCATCAATCAACATCACGTTCGTAGTCCCGTTCCGGTTCGCGGCTGAAGCCGCCTAAAGGCGGAACTACAAACGGCATTTTCCGGGAGTTCTACCACTTTGCTCGATCAGGACAACGATCAGATTCAACAACGTCGCCGCCATTTGGAAGAAATTGTGGCGCTCGGCCATCCGGCTTACACCAACCGCTTCGACCGCTCGCACAAGGTTTCCGAACTGGTTGCGCGTTATCACGGAGTTGCTGGCAAAAAAGAAGAAGCGGAATTGGCGCGCGTCAACGCCGAGTTGAAAGCCGCTGAAAACGGCGAAGTCCGTATCGCCGGACGCATTATGACCATGCGGTTGATGGGCAAGGCCGCTTTCATTCATTTATCGGATGGACTGGCGGCGCTGCAAGTCTACGTTCGCAAAAACGATATCGGCGATGCGGCCTGGGAGCTGTATCAGAAATTTGATCTGGGAGATTGGATCGGCGTCGCCGGATATTTGTTCATCACCAAAACCGGTGAACTGTCGGTTCACGTCACGCAGTTGCAATTCCTGACCAAAGCCCTGTTGCCGATGCCGGACAAATATCACGGCGTGACGGACAAAGAGCTTCGCTACCGGCAACGCTATGTGGATTTGATCGCCAGCGGCGCGGCGCACGAACGGCTGCCGGGCGAATTGACCAGCCGCGAAGTTTTTGAACGACGCGCTCGAATCGTCCGCGAAATCCGTCGCTATTTCGACGACCGCGACTTTGTCGAAGTCGAAACGCCGATGCTGACTCCGCTGGCGACGGGCGCGGCGGCCAGGCCGTTCGTTACGCACCACAACGCGCTTGACATTGACCTGTACGCTCGCATTGCGCCGGAACTGTACCTGAAACGATTGACCGTCGGCGGGTTCGAACGTGTATATGAACTCAACCGCAATTTCCGCAACGAGGGCATCAGCTACAAACATAATCCCGAATTCACGATGTTGGAGTTTTATCAGGCCTATGCGGATTACAACGACTTGATGGATTTGACTGAAGATTTATTCAAGCTGCTGGCCGACAAAGTTTGCGGAACGCGGCAAGTTCCCTACAAGGATCACATCATTGATTTGGACAATTGGCAGCGGCTGACCATGCGAGAAGCTGTCTTGCAGTATTGGCCCAATGACAGCACGCGACCTACGCTGGAAGGGTTGATGGATCGCAAACAACTGGAAGATGCAGCGGCGGCGTTGGATTTGGGATTCGACCCGAAGCTCAACGACGGACAACTGCTCGGCGCAATTTTCGAACACCTGGTTGAACCTCACCTGATTCATCCGACCTTCATCACGGAATTTCCGACCGAATTGTCTCCGCTGTCAAAACAAAAAGCGGACGATCCGCGCTTTGTCGAACGCTTTGAACTATTCATCGCCAACATGGAACTGGCGAACGGATTTTCGGAACTGAACGATCCGGTTGAGCAGAAACGCCGCTTCGAAGAGCAAATGAATCAGCGCGAACGTGGCGATGAAGAAGCGATGGTCATGGACGAAGATTACATTCGCGCG
>JAEUQP010000426.1 GCA_016789645.1 Acidobacteriota bacterium
AAGGAAATGGGTCGCCGCGAAAAAGAAAGCCACGTGCTGAACCCGATTCTGATCATGGCCGATTCGGGAGCGCGCGGTAACCAGCAACAGATTCGTCAGCTTGCCGGTATGCGCGGGCTGATGGCCAAACCCTCCGGCGAAATTATCGAAACGCCGATTCGCGCCAACTTCCGCGAAGGGCTGGACGTGTTGCAGTACTTCATTTCGACGCACGGTGCTCGCAAAGGCTTGGCCGATACCGCGCTGAAGACGGCGGACTCCGGATACCTGACTCGTCGTCTGGTGGACGTGGCGCAGGACGTGATTATTTCCGAACTCGATTGCGGAACGGTCAAAGGCATTTGGGCAGAACCGATCACTGAAGGTTCCGACATCATCGAAGGTCTGCGCGAACGCATCATCGGTCGCGTGGCGCTGGAAGATGTCAAAGACCCGATCACGGGGCAGATTCTGGCCAAAACCTACGACGAAATCACTGAAGACATCGCTACGGAAATTCAGAACGCAGGGATTATGCGCGTTCGCATTCGTTCGGTGCTGACCTGTGAATCGCGTCGTGGTTGCTGCATCCGCTGTTACGGACGCAATCTGGGAACCGGAGACGTTGTGGACATAGGGGAAGCCGTCGGAGTCATTGCCGCGCAATCCATCGGCGAACCCGGAACGCAGTTGACGATGCGTACCTTCCACATCGGCGGTACGGCGTCCAAAGTCAGCGAACAGTCTTCGCACGAAGCTCGCGTATCGGGAACGATTCGCTACGCCGACTTGAATACGGTTGTCAGCCGCGAAGGCAAGATCGTCGCCATGAACCGCAATGGCAGCTTGTTGATCGTGGATGATCGTGGACGCGAAGTCGAACGTTACCCGATTGGCTACGGTACGGTTGTGCTGAAAGCCGATGGCGCTCGCTGCGACGAAGGCGAAAAGATTGCCGAATGGGATCCTTACACCTTCGCCATGCTGACCGAAGTCGGCGGAACCATTGCCTGGCGCGACCTGATCGAAGGCGTCACCGTTCACGAAGAAACCGACGAAGTCACCGGTTTGTCGCGTTCGGTGGTGATGGATTCGCCCGATGAAAAACGCCAGCCGCGCATCGAAATCAAAAACGAAGCGGGCAAGGTCATCAAGGCGTATCCGATGCCGATTCGCGCCAACCTGATGGTGGTCAAAGATCAGGAAGTCGAACCGGGCGACGTCATCGCCAAGATTCCGCGCGAAGTCACTCGCCAGAAGGACATCGTCGGAGGTTTGCCGCGCGTCGTCGAATTGTTCGAAGCGCGCAAACCGCGCGAAACCGCTGTGATGTCTGAAATTGACGGAACCGTTAAATTCGGCAACATCACCAAAGGTTCGCAGAAGATCATCATCGTCGGCGACAACGGCGAAGAGCGCGAATACAGCGTGCCGCGCGGAACGCACATCAACGTTCAGGAAGGCGACCGTGTGCGCGCCGGTGAACCGTTGATGGACGGCCCGCTCAATCCGCACGACATTCTGGCCGTGCGCGGAATGGAAGAGTTGCAACGTTATCTGGTCAACGCGATCCAGGAGGTTTACCGACTCCAGGGTGTGCATATCAACGACAAGCACATCGAAGTGATCGTTCGCCAGATGTTGCGTTGGGTTCGCGTCAAAGAAGTCGGCGACACCGAATTCCTGCTGGAAGAACAGGTGGATCGTTTCCGCTTCCACGACGAAAACGCTCGCGTGGAATCCGAAGACGGCCAGCCCGCGACCGCCGAACCGTTGCTGCTCGGTATCACCAAAGCGTCTCTTTCGACCGAATCGTTCATTTCGGCGGCCTCGTTCCAGGAAACGACTCGCGTGCTGACCGAAGCAGCGATTTCGGGTCGCGTGGATTACCTGCGCGGACTGAAGGAAAACGTGATTATGGGCCGACTGATTCCTGCCGGAACCGGCATGGAACATTATCGCAAGGTCAAGGTCGCCTACGATCCGACGATGAAGGATATGACGGCAGAGGAAATGGACGATACGCAAAGCTACATCGAACAGATGGTAGCCGCCGCCAGCGCCCGTCCTGTGCCGGAACCGGAACCCGATGACACCGATCTGGAAGATTTGGGCTTCGGCATCGAAGACGAAGGTGGATTTGTTGAAACCGTAGACGCTGAACCCGAGGGCGAATTCGATGAACTCGCCGATCCGGAATTCGCGTTTGACGAAGACGACGAATAACCCGCTTCGACATCTCAATGCTCAAAAAGCCGCAGAGAACTAAACTCTCTGCGGCTTTTTTTCTACTGACATCAGCATAAGTCCTGGGCTATCAGATGTGCGAGCACTAAAAGCAATTAGGCCCACAGCAAAGAAAAATTGGTCGTGTTTCAAATGTGATGATGGCCAAATAAGACAGGTTATTCCGCACTTTACTGCCGGCATTCTGAATACAGTCTCAAAAATGCCATCATCATTTGTGAATCAGGACCGAAAAACTTATAGGAACCTTTTCGGCGGAAGCGGCTGAACGAAGCTTATTTGCTACACAGCAGCCATCACTGACACAGCTTTCATCGCAGTCTGAAGTTCTTCAATTTTATTGCCGCCGCCTTGTGCAAAATCTGGCTTGCCACCACCACGTCCGCCAAGCTTTTCGCATGCCACTTTCATCAGCGCGTTCATATCGGCAGTCACGTTGGCTGAACGAGCAAAAACCAGGCGAACCATCTCCGCTTCACGCACTGCCAGCAACGCAACGACTCCTTCGCCGTCAACGAGCCGATGAGCTATCAGTTTTGCTTCTTCGAAATCACGATCCGTAAAAACCTTTTCGA
This sequence comes from Acidobacteriota bacterium, assembly GCA_016789645.1. Classification (GTDB taxonomy): domain Bacteria; phylum Acidobacteriota; class Blastocatellia; order RBC074; family RBC074; genus RBC074. The sequence continues at coordinate 2,802 of JAEUQP010000426.1, forward strand.
CAATTCGCACGTTGGCAACAGGCGCAGTTGCGGCCAGCAATTCTGCGGCTTCGACCTTGGCGGCAAGTTCCGAAAGTTCGCGGACGCGGCGCGAAAGGCGTTTGTTATCGTCGAGTAAACGAACGACAGACGATTCGATTTCTTCGCGGCCCACGGTGAGTTTCAGGGCAGCGGCTTCGGCGGATTTGTTCGCCAGACGATAATCTTTCAACGCGCGCACGCCGCAAACGAAATGCAAGCGCGTCATTTTCTTTGCACGCTCCCAAGCGCGAACGGCAATCAAACCGACTTCGCCAGTTCGTTTGGCGTGCGTGCCCCCACAGGGCGACCAATCGAAATCGTCAATCTCAATCACGCGAATGCAATCGGTAATGAAGCTTTCTTTTCGGAGCGGCAATTTGGCGGCTTCTTCGGGCGTGACTTCGTGAATGCGGATTTCGCGGTTGTCGAAGATGATACTGTTGGCCAATTCTTCGGCGCGTACGATGGCTTGTTCGATTTCTTCCGGTTGCAATTCCAACGTCAGATCAATTTCAGTCAACCGGTCGTTGATGCGAAAGCCGCGCGTTTCGGCTCCGTAAAGCTGAAAGAACGCTTGCGAAATGATGTGCTGGCCAGTGTGCTGTTGCATCATCTCGCGGCGATGCTGCCAGTCAATTTCTCCTGTGACAACATCTCCGACGCTCAACGCAGTTCCCTTCGCCAGAAAGTGGAGAATGCGCCCTTCGTTATCAGTTTGAACGTCCTCGACCGCCAAGCCATTCAACACTCCGACATCACAGGGCTGCCCGCCGCCTTCCGGATAAAAAGCCGTCTGATCCAAAACCACAGCTTGTCGAGTATTGATTTCCAAAGCTTCGACAACGATCGCGTCGAATCGTGACAAATGCGAATCATTCCAAAAAAGTTTCCGAGTCATATTCAAAAGGTAAACGTAATGAGTCACTTCAACCACAGGTTGAAACAATTGGTTTCTTATTTCAGCAAGTTGCTGTTTCTCAGCATCCGAAAACCTGAATTCACTGCAAAAAGTTGCGTTTCGCCTTCATCCTCAGACCAGAGACAAAACATAACTTCTTTATTTTCAGTTGTCGAATTCCCCGTTTTCAATGGCCTGTGAATTGCAAAATTCATAGTTGACAGAACATCCCCAAGCTCGACAAGAACTGTAACAAGACAGGAAAACTCCTTGCTGCATTTTCCAACGAGCCATATCAACCATCAAAAATAACGGAGGGCACAGTATGAAAAGCTCAAAGCGAATCTATTCGTTCGTTGCTGCTCTGCTGACGATGACTGTGTGGTTCAGCAGCGCGCTGGCGCAAACTGAAACCGGTCAGATCACAGGCAAAATTTCAGATCCGAACGGTGCAGTCGTTTCTGGCGCAACCGTAACAATCAAATCACCGGTCAGAGGCGTCACGCGCACAACAACGACCAATTCGGACGGCGTGTTCACCATCACCAACCTGCAACCTGGAGTTTACGACGTTCAAGTCAAAGCGTCAGGGTTTGCCGAAAAAACCGCTCAAGTGAACGTGACCGTCGGATCGAAAATCTCCGTGGAGTTGGCATTGGCCGTGACGGCAACAACCGCATCCGTGGAGATCGTCGCGGGCGGTGGTTTTGAAGTCAACACTCAGCATCAGGAAATTTCAGACATCATTTCCAGCAAACAAATCACGGAACTGCCTACGCTGACGCGCAATCCGTACGCGTTGGTGGCGTTGTCCGGAAACATCTCCGCCGACGCCAATGGTTCGACGGCAAACGGCGTCGGCGTTTCGTTCAATGGCCAACGCGCTTCTTCTACCAACGTGTTGCTGGATGGAGCCGACAACAACAACACGTTTTCCGCCTTGGTTGGCCAAACCGTTCCGCTGGATTCCGTGCAGGAATTTCGCGTCATCACCAGCAACTTTTCCGCGGAATACGGACGCGCTTCGGGCGGCATCGTCAACGTGGCAACCAAAGCCGGCACGAACAATTTTCACGGAACCGTCTTTGAGTTCAATCGCGTTTCCAAACTCGCGTCGAACACTTTTGACAACAACGCGCAAGGCTTGCCAAAAGGCGTGTTCACGCGCAATCAGTTCGGGTATTCGCTCGGCGGCCCGATCATTCAGGACAAACTGCATTTCTTCAGCAGCACCGAATGGACTCGTGTTCGCAGCTCAACCCCGATCATCAACGTGGTTCCAACGCCTCAGTTGATTGCCGCGTCGAACGTCAACACGCGCAATTTCATCAATGCTTACCAGTTGGCGCGCCCGATCAATGGCACGATTTACACGGTGGGCGACGTTGTATCCGCCATTGGCGCGAATGCTTTTGGCGCGAACAGCGCGTTTGCGTCGCTGCCCGCAAACACTCCGGCATTCGGGCAGACGCGGTTTGCCGTCCCCGAAAATCAAGGCGCTGGCGATCCGCAAAACACTTACCAGACCATCAACCGTGTTGACTGGAACGTGAACGAGAAAACTCAGATTTACGCTCGGTATGCGCTGGATAGCCTGGATCAACTGGCGGGCAGCATCAATTACAGCCCATACGCTGGATTCGACACTGGCCAGACCAATTTCAACAACAACTTTCTGGTGTCGGTGACTCGCACGCTGACACCGAATCTGGTTTCGCAAACCAAGCTCACCTACAACCGGCTGAACAACCTGCAACCGCTCGGCGAACAGCCCGTCAGCCCGACGCTGTATCTGACTGGCGGCACGGCCAGAATTCGCGGATTCAACGTTTCGCTGCCGGGGTATTCGCAATTCACACCCGGTAACGCGATTCCGTTTGGCGGCCCACAAAACATCGGCCAGGTT
>JAEUQP010000435.1 GCA_016789645.1 Acidobacteriota bacterium
CGGGAAAGTTTCTTGTACACGCACTTCGCTGAAATCTGCGAAATCATGCGTGCGTATGACGTGAGCTTTTCACTCGGCGACGGTTTGCGACCGGGTTCGATTGCCGACGCCAACGACGAAGCGCAATTCGCCGAACTGGAAACCCTGGGCGAATTGACCAAGATCGCCTGGGGAATGGATTGTCAGGTGATGATCGAAGGCCCCGGTCACGTGCCGATGCATTTGGTCAAAGAAAACATGGAAAAACAGTTGGCCGTGTGCGACGAAGCTCCGTTTTACACGCTGGGGCCGCTGACGACGGATATTGCTCCCGGCTACGACCACATCACGTCGGCAATTGGTGCGGCGATGATCGGATGGTTCGGCACGGCGATGTTGTGTTACGTCACGCCGAAAGAGCACCTGGGTTTGCCGGATAAGAAAGACGTGAAAGACGGCGTCATCACTTACAAGCTGGCCGCGCACGCAGCCGATTTGGCCAAAGGTCACCCCGGCGCACAGTTGCGAGACAATGCCGTCAGCAAAGCCCGCTTTGAATTCCGCTGGGAAGATCAATTCAACTTGTCGCTCGACCCCGAGACCGCGCGCGAATTCCACGACGAAACTCTGCCGCAGGAAGGCGCCAAGCAAGCGCATTTCTGTTCGATGTGCGGCCCGCATTTCTGTTCGATGAAGATCACGCAGGACGTGCGCGATTACGCGGCCAAGCAAGGTTTGGACGAGCAAAATGCGTTAGCTGCCGGAATGGCTGCCAAATCCGAAGAGTTCAAACAGGCCGGAGCGGAGTTGTATGTGAAAGCATAGATCGTATCAATCTCGTCCGCGCTGGCTTAACTGCCAGCGCGGCGCTATGCGAATTTTAGGGGATTAAAATGGCCGACAATAATCTATTGCAAGCAAAGCCTCTCAACCTGAACGAGATACTAGCCAATGGTAAAAAATACAAAGTGCCCACATTCCAGCGCGACTATTCCTGGAGAGAAGAAAACTGGGAAGAGCTTTGGGAGGACATTGAGGCCATTGGAAAAACCAACCAATCTCACTACATGGGGGCGATTGTGCTGCAATCATCGGGCAATCACACCTACACGATTATAGATGGCCAACAGCGGCTTGCTACTCTAAGTATCCTCGCATTGGCTGTAATTCAGCGCCTGCAAGATTTAGTTGATGAGAAAAAAGAGCCTGAACAAAATCAAGAAAGAAAAGAATGGGTTGGGGAGCAATATGTCAGGGCCAAAGATGGGGCGTCGCTGCACTATTTCAGTAAATTATTTTTGAACGAAAATAACGATTCGTTTTATCAGGCTTATTTGGTCAATCTGAAAAAACCTATCAACCTACACCGTCAAAAAGAATCCAATAAATTGCTCTGGCGCGCTTTTGAGTATTTTTATCAAAAGGTTAAAACCTATTTTGGAGACGAGGTAAGCGGGGAGTCTCTGGTCATTTTTATCCGCGATTTAGTTGCTGAAAAAATGCTCGTCATTCAAATTTTGGTAGAAAACGACGTAAATGCCTATACAGTGTTTGAGACTTTGAACGCTCGCGGGTTGGAATTAACCACAACTGATTTGTTGAAAAATTATTTGCTCTCCCTTTCCTCAACCGGTGAATCCGATCAGATGATTGCCAAAGAACAGTGGGAGCGAATTATTCAAATAACCGATCTGGATGCTTTCCCAAAGTTCTTGCGATATTACTGGAATTCCCGGCATGAATTTGTCACTAAAGAGCGTCTTTTCAAAGCGCTCCGAACCTCTGTCAACAAGAAAGATGATGCTTTTGAATTATTGAGTCAGCTTGAACAAACCGCAGGCATATATGCTGCGTTAGAAGACCCGAACGACGAATTATGGGCTGGCTTGAAAGATGTGCGCAGAAATATTCAAGAACTGAGACTTTTCAATGTAACTCAATGTTACCCATTACTATTAGTTGCATACGAAAAGTTACCACTTACCGAGTTTGAACGAGTTCTGCGTGCCAGTGTCGTAATTTCCTTTCGATACAATGTAATTGGCGGTCAGAATCCGAAAGTTCAAGAAGGCGTTTACAACAAAGCTGCGCGAGGGATTTTTACCGGAGCGATTACAAAAGCGTTGCAAGTCGAGCGTGAATTGAAAGATGTTTACCCAAGTGACGAAGAATTCGTCTCGGCGTTTTCAACCAAAACGCTCAACGCCAAACGCAGCCGAAAACTTGTTCGTTACATTTTGTATTCTCTCGAAAATCAGCTTGCGGCACAGGCTTATAACTTTGAAGATGATTTTGGAACCATCGAACACATCTTGCCGGAGCGGCCCTCACCTGAATGGGAAGAGTTTTTCAAACCTGAAGAGCAAGCCAGTTTTGTTTTTCGTCTTGGAAATTACACGTTACTGGAATCTGGCAAGAACAGCACGGATTGTCAGAACAGATTGTTTTTAGACAAGCTACCAATTTATCAGACCAGCAAATATCAAATGACCAGGCAGATTGCTTATCCAGAATGGACTCCGTCGCAAGTGAGAAGTCGCCAGGAACAAATGGCTAAGTGGGCGAAAACTGTGTGGAAGATTCAGTATTGAAATGGAGCTTGAAGCCATGAAAAAGCTGTGGGGAATTGTCTGTGTGGTAAGCGTGGCGGTTGTGTTGTCGTGGGGGCAGCTGGCTGCGGCTCCGAAACGACCTCACATTGTGTTTGTCAGCGGAGACCACGAATACGGATCGGAAAGCACGTTTCCGATCCTTGCCGCTGAACTGGAAACGCATTACGGCATGCGGACGACCGTGTTGAAATCGTTTCCCGATGAAAACGCCGAAGAAAACATTCCCGGCTTGGAAGCCCTGGCCAATGCGGATGTCGCGGTGTTTTTTCTTCGCTGGCGACGGTTACCCGCTGAGCAAATCGAACACATTCGCAAATACCTGAATTCGGGCAAGCCAGTCGTTGCGTTCCGAACGACGACGCATGCCTTCAACTATCCCAAAGGCCATCCGATGGAAATCTGGAACAGCTATGCTCCGGCATATCTGGGCGCTCCGCCGGGCTGGGGAAACGGTCATTACCATTACGGACACAAATCCAGCACCGATGTTCGCATTGTGGCCGGAGCGGAAAGCGACTCGATTTTGACTGGCGTCGCACCCAGCTTTCACGTGCGGTCTTGGCTGTATCACGTGCTGCCGAACTTTCCGCCCGCTGATGCCAAACAGTTGTTGATCGGGCGTTCAGTGGATTCCGAGAAGAGAGACCCGGTGGAAAATCCTGTCGCGTGGACTTGGCGAAACAAGGCCAACGCAAAAGTGTTTGTCACGACGCTTGGCCATCCCGAAGATTTTCAGGTGGAATCGTTCCAGCGACTGGTCGTCAATGGCATTCACTGGGCGGTGGGTAAACCCGTTCCGAAAAAATGGGCAGGGAAGTTCAGCGTGGACGTGAAATACCACGGCATCAGGGCGACGAAATGAAACGAGCTTTTGTGTTCAGTCTGGTGGTTGTGTTGTTGGCGAGTGGCGTTACGGCGACTCCGCAGCGCAAAAAGCGTCCGCCAAAACCGGCGGCAGTGAAAACGGCGACGGAAAAACCTTCGCCATTTTTTGACGCAGAGCGACTGGCCAGGCTTTCGGAGCGGATGAAGTCGTTTGTGGATCGAGGGCGCGCGGCAGGCATCGTGACGTTGTTGGCGCATCGCGGCAAACCGGTTCAATCGTTGGCGTTCGGCGTGCAGGATTTGGATAGCAAGAAACCGATGACGCCGGACACGGTTTTTCAGATCGCTTCGATGACGAAACCGATCACCTGTGTCGGTGTGATGATGTTGGCCGAAGACGGATTGCTGGCGATCAGCGATCCGGTGGAAAAATTCCTGCCTGGATTTGCCACGCTACAGATTCGGGAAAAAGGTGATGGCGACATCGAAGAAATTCGCAAGCCTGCGCGCAAAATCACCATTCGCGATTTGATGACGCACACGTCAGGAATGAGCGGCGGTTATCCCGAAGGCTTCACCGATTTGTTCAGTAAACGCGACCGCACGTTGGCCGAAGCGGTCGAAGCTTTTCCGACGCGTTTTTTGGATTTCGAACCGGGGACGAAATGGGGCTACAGCAACATGGGCATTGCCACGCTGGGACGCATCATTGAAGTCGTTTCCGGCAAACGGTACGAGGAATTTTTAGAAGAGCGATTGTTCAAACCGCTGGGCATGCACGACAGTCATTTTTTCGTTCCGGAATCCAAACGCGACCGCATTGCGACGATTTACCGGCTGGACAATGACAAGCTGGTCAAAGCCGATGTGGATTTGTTTCGCTCCAGCGCGAAATATCCCGCCCCCGAAGCCGGGCTGTATTCCACAGCGCCTGATCTGTTCCGCTTTTACCAGATGATGCTCAATGGCGGCGTGCTCGATGGCAAACGAATTTTGTCGAAGTTGTCCGTTGAGTTGATGACGGCCAATCACACCGGAGAGTTGAAAGCTGGATTTTCACCCGGCATCGGCTTTGGACTGGGCTGGGCAGTCGTTCGAAACACTGAAGGAACGTTTCGGCTAAGTTCCATCGGAACATACGGGCACGGCGGACTGTGGAAAACCTACGGTTGGGTGGATCCGAAAAAAGAATTGGTTGGGGTGATTTTGCTGCAGCGGTTGAGCAGCGATGGCGATCTGGCGGATGAGTTCAATGCCTTTATGACCATGGCGGCTGCGGCGATGATTGAAGGAAAGAGGGAATGAGAGAGGGCGAAACAGCGGGAATAAGGGAAAGCGGGAAAGAGGGATAGAAGCCTGTTGAAAGCATTCTCTATCCCTCAGTCTCTCCGTCGCTCCGTCTCTCCCGTCCTCACTGTTTCGGCACGAAGATCACCTGAGGATCATCTTTGTTGTTGTCGTCGGCGGTTACTCCGCGAAGGAAGTTTTTCATCGAACCACCGCCGTCAATGGCGAACAGCGTCAATTGACCGGCCACCACGTGAGCGCGA
>JAEUQP010000437.1 GCA_016789645.1 Acidobacteriota bacterium
TGCGCGAATACGTCCGCCGCAATGTGCTCAGTTCGCAAACCATCAGCTTCGACCGCAAAATCGAAGCCGACGAAACCATGACCGTGACAGCATTGGGTGACGCGGAGTTAAAAGCTCATCTGGGCGATTTGCTCTGGCACATCGAACGAACCGAAAGCGGCGAATTCGCCTTGGAACGCGCGCTGGCCGTTGACGCACATCAACCGCTGGCGCTGTCTTCGCTGGGCATGCTCAGAATCAAACAGAAACGCTTTGCCGAAGCTCGGCAGTTGTTGCAGCAGGCGATTCAAACCGGCGAAGCGAATTTCCTGACGTTCTATTCCCACGCGTTGGCCTGCCAGCAGGAACATGTGGATGCAGAAGGATTTGTCTCCCGCTTCCCAACGGAAACCGTCAACGAAATGCGCGATTCGCTAAATCGCGCGCGCGAGTTGATGCCGAATTTTGCCGACCCGTACAAAGCGCTGGCGTTCATTCATCTGGCGCAACGCGAAAACGCCGACGAAGCGCTGGCATTGATTCAACGCGCGCGGGAACTGGCTCCAGACCGCGAAGATTTTCTGTACACTCAGGCGCAGATTTACCTGTGGCGACAGAATTTTTCCGATGCTCGGCAAACGGTTCAAACGATCCTCTCGGACGGGTTGAAAGCCGACATTCGCGAACGAGCACGGTTTTTATTGCAGACGATTGACCTGCGCGAAGCCGAAGTCGCGTTGGCCAAGGCCGAAGCTGAACTCAAGTTGCGCCAGGAACGCGAATCACCCAGACAAGCTCAGGATGATCCGACGCGGCCTCCCGGTAAACGATTCGAAGGCGAGCAGGTGCGAGGGTTACTGACACGGTTGGATTGTTCCGACAACGAAGTCACCTTGACGGTGGTCAGCGACCAGCGCACATTCAAATTTCGTGCGGACTGGGGAAAGCTAACGCTGGTTCGCCACACGATTGAAATCCCCACTCAACTCACCTGCGGAGCCATGTCACCAGCGCGGCAAGTCATTGTGACTTACCGCCCGGCAACCGGATTGAAAGTGAAATTCGACGGGGAACCCGTCGGGCTGGAATTCCTGAAGACGGCAACGAATTAAAACTCGTAATCCACCGACACGACTTGCTGGCAAAGTTCTTTGGCGCGTTCGATGACGGGAAGATGATGTTCGTGTTTGGCATATCGGTCGAGCGCAGCCAGGTCGGCGTAACTGGAAACCAGCGCCAGATCAAATGCCCGCGGCGAACGAACGACATCGAACCCGGCTTCGAAGTCTACGATTTCGGAAATTTTCGACGGCAAAGCCCGCAACATCTCCAAAAAGGCTTCCCGGTCGGATTGCGAAACGTCCGGGTGAAATTTGAAAGCGACGATGTGTCTGATCACGAATTCTCCTGTGGCAGCCCGAATTTGCTCGTGGCTGCAAAAAAAGATTAAAGATTGTGTTTTGAAACTCTGGTGCATTTCACCAATGGGCGGCAATGGTAACTGGCATTGTTCACGATGCCAAACGAAGCGTTCATTAAAGATGCCCGGCTTGACATCACCCAATCTGGCCGCTATTTTCTCGCTTTCCTCACTAGCCCCAATTTTCTTTCCGAAGGAGTATTACATTGGCTAAAGGGCGAGTTTCCGCGCAAGAATTGAAGCGCGATCCATTAATGCAACAGTACGTGGCGACCACCGCTTGGGCGAAAGACAATTCGCGCCCGATTTTGAAATGGTTGACCATTGCGGCGGTCGTGATTGCCGT
>JAEUQP010000478.1 GCA_016789645.1 Acidobacteriota bacterium
AACGGTTGGAACAATTGAGCGCGGATTTGCAGCTTGCGCTGAAAGAGGACGTCGAATGCCGCGAAGGAGTGCTGGATGCCGTCAATTTGCCGCGCGAATCCGAAGCTGAAAAATTGGCACGCTCCATGGCAATCGAACAGGCGACCAAAAATGCCGTAACCATTCCGCTGCGCATTGCGGAAAGCGCCGTGCAGGTGTTGGACATTCTCAGCGACCTGTACGAAATGGGAAACGCGGGCGGGTTTTCTGACCTGGCGTTGAGCGCTCAGCTTTCGGTGACGGCGATCCGTGGCGCGGCGTACAACATTTTGCCCAGCGTGATGAACATCAGCGACCGCGAATTCGCCGACGATTGCCGCGCGCAGATTCTGGACATGCTGGAAACCGGAAACGATGTCGCCGACCGCATCGAAAATTTCTTTTTGCGCCTGTATCCATCTGACTGAAATCCTGGCCGAAACTTGAAGGTTGAAAATTGACGACCTCAATGCCTGCCCCTACAATCCGCTCCACAAACGGCCACCCCGAATTTCAACCGGAGGAACGATGACGCAAGAACAGATGGAAAACGCGATCACCTTTATCATCGAACAACAGGCGAAATTTTCAGTTGACCTGGACTTGCTGAAAGAGTCGCAAAACACCACCGAACAACGCTTGAAAGAGATTCTTGATGTTCAGTCACAACGGCAAACGTGGAAATTGAAGTTTTATGACCGGTAAATCTGACCTTGCAAATCTCACAGAAATTCTGCGCCGCGAACTCCCTGCGTTGTCGGCTAAATATCATGTCAACTCACTGGAAATCTTTGGATCCTATGCTCGCCAAGAACAAAATGAAGAAAGCGATCTGGACCTGCTGGTCACCTTCAACGAAACACCCGGGTTGTTGAAATTCGTCGAACTAGAAAATCATTTGTCCGATTTGTTGGGAATCAAAGTTGACCTGGTGATGAAAGAGGCGTTAAAGCCAAATATCGGTCAGCGCATCATCAAAGAGGCGGTCACAGTATGAAATCCGGGCGGACTTACACCGATTACTTGAATGACATTCTTGACGCCATAAAAAAGGCGGAGAGTTTTATTGATTCGATCACCGTCGAAGAATTCAAAAAAGACGACAAGACGATTTTTGCTACTGTTCGCGCTTTGGAAATCATTGGCGAAGCCGCCAAACGAATCCCGGACGAAATTCGCCAGCAACATCCTTCTATCGCTTGGCGGGAAATGGCCGGAATGCGAGACAAACTCACACACGATTATTTCGGCGTCAATATCGAAGTAGTCTGGAAAACTGTCGTTGAAGACTTGCCGTCTTTGCGTGTGGCAATCAGTCAAATTGCCCAACATCCATCCACTTAGAGATTCGTTTATGTCTACAAGAAGATTATCAACTGTTACCTTGCTAAGTTTTGCTCTGCTGCTTTCGCTGCTGGCAGCGCCGCCATCCTTCAAACCGATTTCTTCCGTTCACTTGGCTCCTGCTTCCGAAGCGGCGTCGCGCCCGCCGGTTCGCGGCAAGCACGGGATGGTTTCTTCGGTCAGCCAGATCGCTTCGCAAGTTGGCGCGGACGTGTTGAAACGCGGCGGTAATGCCGTTGACGCGGCAGTGGCAGTGGGACTGGCTTTGGCCGTCGTTTGGCCTGAAGCCGGAAACCTGGGCGGCGGCGGGTTTATGGTCATTCGCAAAGCTGATGGAACCGCGACGACCATTGATTACCGCGAAACGGCTCCGGCAGCGGCGTATCGCAACGTCTACTTGAACGAAAAAGGCGAATACATCAAAGAGTCTTCG
>JAEUQP010000479.1 GCA_016789645.1 Acidobacteriota bacterium
CTTTGGCTCTGCCGCGCAACCGCGTATCGTCAGCAGTGTCATAAATGTCGTCGTGATGATCCCAACCGTCGTGGCGAATGTGGATGAAGCGGGTGCCTTGATTGGCTTTGACCAGATTGCGTGCCACGATACATGAATTGCCAAAACTGTTTCCGTTGACAGTTTGCTGTCCCACTGTCGAAGTTCCGCCGTAGCGAATCTGCTCTTCGGTGGTGAATTTGAACACAGCGTCCACTGCCGGGTCGTACATCATGGATTTGCCACGATCATAAAAACTACCCATGGTTGTGGCGTCGTCGCCCAGCGGCGAATTCGTTCGCAATCGCGTGTCAATGGCCTTCAGCGCATTGTACCGCGCTTCAAACACCGTTTGACCGTCACCCGTGGTGGCTGTTCCGTGCGCCAGGCTGCCCAGCCCCGTCGGTGAGGGGGTGACATCGAATGGCGCATGCAAGCCGTTGAAATATCCCGGCCCGACAATGTTGAAATTCGTGTTGAGCGACACGAACACCGGCAATTTCTGATTGGCGGTTCGCTGCGATTCAAATTCCAGCGAAATGACGCTGCCGATGTTCGGCGCAATTTTGCCGAGCGCCGAACTTGGCCCGCGAGCGATTTGCGCCCAGGTTTGTTGCAGCGGATGCACCAGCGCCGGAGCGCGCATGCTGCGAACAATCGCAAACTTGTTCATCTGTTTGGCCAGTTCCGGCATCAGGCCTTGCGGAAACATCGTGCCGCTGAAACTGGTGGGATTGAAATCCGACGGCGTCCACGAACCTTGTTTCAGATCGAAGGTGTCCACGCTGGAGGGCGCTCCGGCCATCAGGACGAAGATGCAATACCGCGCGCTGTTGATCAGCGACGGAGCCAATGCGCTGATTTTGCTGGCGGCCAGCAGTTCGGGCGTCATGCCGGTTGTGACCATCGCTCCGGCAACGCCCGCTCCGGCCAGTTTGAAAAAATCGCGCCGACCCAGCGTCGGGCCAGTAAGCGGTGAATTGCCGCGCGGCGCATTCACTTCGTTCAACTCTTTGTAGTATTTGTTCGCCATAAATCACCTCCCATTGCTCAGTAGTTAAAAATGAAGTCCATCTTGTTCAACAGCGCCCACTGAATGCCTTCGGTCGCCTGTCGTTTGCCTTGCGAAGAAAACAACGGCAACAGCGCATCCAGTTCGTCCTGACGCGGATTGCGCGAGAGCGTGTTCAGGAACAACTGCGTGACGATTTGCTGATCGGTCAGCGTCGCATTGGCCAGCAGCGTCGCCACTGCCGAACCGGCGTTGTTCTGATGAATCTTGTTCAACACGAAAGTGTTGTTCATCAGCGATAACGATTGCTGGATGGATGGTTCAAACGAGCGAGGTTTCACGTCGCGGTCGCCGCGAATGAACAGGTTCATGAAATTGGCAACCTGTGGATTCGTTCGCGGTTCGAGCGTGTCGGGCAATTGCATCGCCCAATTGACGGTGAACGTGTTCTGGTTGAGCGTGTCGCGCATCTGGTAGGTCGCCGTAAAGTTCGTCGCTTTCAGAATCGCGTCGTGAATTTCTTCGGCGTCCAGGCGGCGAATGTATTTGCGCGCGTAATAGGGAACCATTGCCAGATTCCACGTCGCGGGATATTGCGATGACAAGTTGTAGGCGCTGGATTTGGTGATCAATGCGATCAATTTGCGAATGTCGTAATTCTGCTTGATGAATTCATCGGCCAGAGCGTTCAGCAATTCGGCATTGGCTGGTTGCAGCGACCAACCGTTGGGCAGTGTCGCCGCCGGATCGAGTCGCGCCGGATCAAAAGCGTTCGACGGCGAAACCAGCGCTTCGACCATCAGTTTTTCCCAGATGTAATTGACCGCCGCGCGAGCGAATTGTTTGTCGGCGGTGACCAATCGCGCGATGGCTTGGCGACGATTTTCGCCTGTGTTCACGCCGCCGCCGTTGCCCAAAAAGTATTTGGGATCCACCGAGTTTTTTCCGTTGATTGGACTGCGCGTCTGGCGATTGCCGGTGGTGGTGTTGAGTTGGTATTCGCCCAGAGCGCCTTCGGACACCGCGAATTTGGCGAAGTTCGGTTGTTGGGAAAGCACCTGCCGTTGGCGACGCGTGCGCGCGAAAAACGCGGACATTCCCCAGGCGTCCAGCCGCGTTTTTTGTGATCCCCACAGATTGACCTGATCCAAATGGCCTGCGCCGTCGTGACAGAGCAGACAATCCGTGGCGTTGATGCCCAGAAATGCGCGCGTGACTTCGACAGCGGTTCCGTCCATCGTGTCCTGCGCCGGCCCCATCGGCACGATTCCGCCAACAATGAAATTGACTTCGCCCTGCACGAAATTGTCGCCGTCGTTGGCGATCATTTCCTTCGCCATCTGGTTGTAGGCTTTGTTCTTGCTGACGGCGTCCTTGATGTAGTTGTAAAAGGCATCGCGTCCGCCGCTGAACCGGTTGACGTTTACCGAACGCGCGTTGTTTTTGTACAGGTCGCCGAAAAACATCGTCCATTTGTCCACGTATTCCGGCGAACCGATCAGCTTGTCCACCAGCGCGTCACGTTTGTTTGTGTTGGAATCGGCCAGAAACGCCGTCACCTCCGCCGCCGAAGGAATACGCCCGGTGATGTCCAGGTAAGCTCGCCGAATGAACTCTTCGTCGGTGCAGAGCGGCGCAGACTGAATGCCGTCTTTGCCCATCCGGTCGAACAAAATGTTGTCAATGAAGTTTTTTCGCGGGATGTTTTGTGGCGGCACTGTGGCCGGTTCACTGTCTGTACTGAGCGCCGCAGCGACAGAGGTCGTGGCTTCCGAAACCAGTTCGCGATGTTCGGCCATGGCCTCTTTGAAACTCTCCGGGTTTTGCAGGTAACCGCAATCGCTGGCGGAAATTTTCGGATATGTTTTCGGATCGTCCTGGACGTCAATCAACGCCGCAAATGAACCGTACTGGGTCAGTCCCAGCGTCACGGCCAACGCCACAACGGCGAGCATCACAATTCGTTTGACTCTGCCTGTGGGCGAGTTTCCACCTAAACCTGTCATTGGCATAAGTCCTCCTGTTGATTGGGAAAATGATCCGCCTGTCGTCAACGAATCAGGCGGTAAAGTTCGTCAGCTAATGTAATTTCCAAGCGTCAGCAAGTCCGCTTCGTGGGTCTGGGCGATTCGTGGTCGCCGACAGACGCGACTTAGGAGAGGTGACGGTTTTGGAAAGTCTGAAAAACTGAAAAAGAAATTTCTTTCGTCGCCGACCACCTGCCACTTGTGACCTGTAACCTGTAACCTGCAATTGCCTGTGTTATATTGCGTGCGCCCTGAAATTGGGCAGGAAAAGATTCTCCGGCAAGTGAGGTAACAGCTTATGACGCGATTGGTGAGATGTTCGATTCGGCAACTGACAATTCTGATGATGTTGGTGATAAGTTTGGGAATGTCGTTCACAGTGGTTGGGCAACAACCCCAACCGAACGCGAATGCTCAGTTTTTTCCGGTTGAACAGGTTAAACCCGGCATGCGGGCGATTGGGTATACCGTTTTCAACGGCAGCGAGCCGAAAAAATTCGAGTTGGAAATTCTGGGTGTGTTGACCGGCTTTCCAAATCCAGGCCAAAACGCCGTCCTGTCGAAATTGCTGGGCGAGGAATTGAATCATACGGGCGTCTTTCAGGGAATGAGCGGTTCGCCAGTGTACATTGACGGCAAACTGTTGGGCGCGGTCGCATTCGGGTATCAATTCGCCAAAGACCCGATCGCCGGAATCACACCGATCAAGGAAATGCTCGCCGTCTTCGAGCAAAAGCAAACTGAAAAGAAAACCGACCAACCTCGTTCGGTTTCGTTTTCTGAAATTTCCTTCAATGCCGATTCGCCTGAATACAAGGAATTCGTTGAACGCCTGAGCGGCAAATCCAACGCCGCTGTGCAGAGCGTCGCCGCTCCGGGCAGCACGCAGGTATTGATGCCGATTGCCACACCGCTTTCGATCACGGGCGTTGCGCCCGAAGTCGTTTCGCGGTTTGCGCCGTTGTTCCAATCGTGGGGATTCACGCCGGTGGCTGGAGTTTCCGGCGCGGCTCAAATTGGCGACCTGAAAAAAGCCACCGCCGAAACGCTGAAACCCGGATCGAACATCATTGTGCCGCTGGTGCGTGGCGATTATTCGTTGTCGGCGGCGGGAACCGTGACGTACCGCGACGGCAACCGCATTTACGCCTTTGGCCATCCGTTCCTGAGTTTGGGCGTTTCGGAATTTCCCATGCACGAAGGCGAAGTCGTGACCGTGATGTCGAGCCAGGCGACTTCGTTCAAGCTCAGCTTTCCGACCGAAATGGTGGGAACGATCAGCGGCGACCGTTCGACTGGCATTTACGGAGAACTCGGCAAAACGCCGAAAATGATTCCGGTGACGATCAACCTGAAAACCAGTTTGGGCAATCGTCAAACCTACAATTTCGATGTCGTCACCGATCGGTTTTTGACGCCGATCCTGATGCAGATGATGGTGCTTTCGACGATTACTTCGACCGAACGCGCCATCGGCGATTCGACGCTGCAAATTCGCGGCATTCTGAAACTGGCGGGGCAGTCCGATGTGGAGTTTGAAAACCGCTTGTCAGTTTCGATGAACTCGCCGCTGGCCGCAGCGTTTGCCGTGTCCAAACCGATCAGCACGCTGTTCAACAGCGGATTCAGCGACATGCGGTTGGAAAAAATCACGTTCGATATTGCGTCGTATGACACGCGCAATACAGGCCGGCTCGACCGGTTGTGGATCAATCGCACGGAAGTTCGTCCCGGCGAAAAAATCGAAATTCAAGCGTTTGCCCGCACGGACAGCGGCGGCGAATACATCGAACGCATTCCGGTGGAAATTCCCGCGGATGCTCCGCTTGGTCAATTGCAGATCGTCGTTGGCGACGGCGCTTCGATCCA
This sequence comes from Acidobacteriota bacterium, assembly GCA_016789645.1. Classification (GTDB taxonomy): domain Bacteria; phylum Acidobacteriota; class Blastocatellia; order RBC074; family RBC074; genus RBC074. The sequence goes on from JAEUQP010000479.1 coordinate 4,927, forward strand.
GGCGATGGAACCGCGCACGGGCATTTCCCCGAAATCGCTGGGGCAGCTTGTCCGTGAGTTGAATAAGATTCGTAAAGCCGACCGGTTGTACGTCAAACTGACGCGCAGCGAATCGGGCGCGATCATCAATAACGAAGAACTGCCCAACTTGCCGCCTTCGGTGCTGGCCACGCTGGGTTCGGAACGAACCTCCGGCGGATACGTCAAAACCGGCTCCTCGACTTTTTTGGAAAAAGAACTGCCTCCGGCGGAATTTGTCATTTCAGGACAGCGCACGCTGACGCTCACCGTCGTCAATAAGTGAGGGAGAAAATCATGATTGCTGTTCAAGCCACTTATGATGGAAAAGAGTTCAAACCGCTTCCTTCGGAGCATGTGCCGGAGGTAAGTGGAGAAATTCCGGTGACAATTCTGTTTCCCGAAGAGCTTGTTCAAGCGGAAAAACGCAAGCAACTGCTTGAATCAGCTCGGCGAATGCGAGCGTTGCGTGATGCGATGGAACCTCTAGGGCTGACCGTGGCTGAACTGCTTGAGGAAGGACGTCGTGAGCGATAAAACGATTGTCATTGATGCGTCGGTCGCGCTGAAGTGGTGGCTGCGAGATGAAGATTCGACTGCGGAAGCCGATCAAATTCAAACTGACCTCCTTTGTGGCGATTTGAATTTGGTGGCTCCGGCGCTGTTCGATTATGAAATCGTCAACACCTTAAAGATGGCTTTCGTCAGAAGCCGAATTGATGAATCTTATGCACTTTCGGCAATTTCCGACTTGGTTGCGTATGACATCGAACGGCATGACACGCGATCTCTTCAGCCACTCGCTTTCCAATTAGCCTGCCGATACCAACGCTCGGTATACGACGCCGCGTATCTGGCGCTCGCACAAACGCTCGGCTTTGATTTTTATACCGGCGACAAACGACTGTTTAACTCGGTTGGTGCTGTCTTCAAGTGGGTAAAGTGGATCGGAGATTACCCAGTTTAACTGCTGGCAATTCAACTCAGGACTCAAACCAGAATGCGAAAAACTCTTCTTGCACTTCTTTCTTTTTTCGTTATTACAACGTTTCTCTTCACGGCATCAGCCAGCGGCCCGGTGTTCTGGCGTGTGAACACGCGCGCTGAAGTCGAAAAAGGCGACGCCGTCGGAGTTTCCATTGCCGACAACGGCACAATCACGCTGGCTCCGGCGCTGGCGGAAGTGTTCGACACCAAACAGGCTTACATCTGGTCGGCGGCGGCGGACAATTCCGGCAACGTGTATTTGGGCACGGGGCACGAAGGTCGCGTGTTCAAAGTGGATGCTGCGGGCAAAGGTTCTTTGTTGTACAAAACCTCCGAGCTGGACGTGATGGCGTTGGCGGTGGATGCCGCAGGAAACGTCTACGCGGGAACTGCACCGGATGGAAAGGTGTATCGCATCACTCCCAGCGGCGAAGCCAAAGTCTTTTTCGAGCCGAAGACCAAATTCATCTGGTCGCTGGCGTTCGATGCACAAGGCCGGTTGCTGGTCGGCACGGGCGACAAGGGAATCATTTTCCGAGTCAACCCGGACGGCTCAGGCGCTCCGCTGGTCAACACGACGCAAACCAATATCACCGCGTTGAAAGTGGACACGGCTGGCAACATCATCGCCGGAACCGATCCGGGAGGAATGGTGCTGAGAATTTCCGCCGACGGTAAAGCTTTTACGCTGTTTGATTCCGCGCAGCGCGAAATCCGCGATTTGGCCGTTGGCCGCAACGGAGAAATTTACGCGCTGGCGATGGCCGAATCCGCCGGCAGCGGAGCATCCAACGCGGCTTCGCCGTCTTCGTCGGCTTCGCAACCAATGGATGACGGAGGCGGGGTGACCATTGTCATCAGCGATGTTCAAACCATTGATTCGCCCGCGTCTGCCAGCAGTTCGCCGTCTTCGTCGGCTTCCAGTAGCGGCAGCGGCAGTGCCGCCAAAAGCACGTTGTATCGTGTGGACGCCAATGGCGCAGCCGACACGATCTGGGAATCCAAAGACGCTGCAGCCTTTGCCCTCACGCTCGATGCCAGCGGACAAGCCTTGATCGGCACCGGCCAGAAAGGACGAATTTACAGCGTCACCGCCGGAGAAAAGCCGAGCTTGTTGGCACAAACTTCCGAAGCGCAAACGTCGCGCTTTGTCCGCGCGGGAAATCAGACGTACGTTGCCGCATCAAACCTGGGCAAACTGTTCAAGCTCGGAGGCGCAACAGCAGCGACGGGAACGTATACCTCCACTGTTCGCGAAGCTGCGACGACTGCTGCGTGGGGACGCATTTCGTGGATCGGTGAAGGCGGGATTGAATTGCAAACGCGCAGCGGAAACACCGCCACGCCGGATTCCACCTGGAGCGATTGGTCGGCGGCGGTGACGAATCCGGAAGGCGATGCCATCAAAAGCCCTGCGGCGCGATTCATTCAGTGGCGCGCGACGCTGAAACGTGGCGCGGCCAATTCGCCCGCCCCGCGATTGCGCGAAGTCACGGTGTCGTATCTGCCGCGCAATGTCGCGCCGAAAATCACTTCGTTGAATTTCCTGCCTCCTGGGATTGCGCTGGTTCCATTGCCGCAGCCGATTATGGATGGCGGCGGAGGCGATGCGGCTGGCGGTGAAGGCGCTCAGCAAATCACCATCCCTCCGCGTAGAGTTTCACAGCGCGGAGCCGTTTCCATTCAATGGCAGGCTGAAGACCGCAATGGCGATTCGATTGAATACTCTGTGTTTTACCGTGCAGCCAATTCAACCGAGTTTTATCTCCTGAAGGCAAATTTCAAGGAAACGTATTTCACCGTTGACCCGAATGCGTTGCCCGATGGTCGGTATGTGTTCAAAGTCGTGGCCACCGATGCGCCGTCCAATCCGGCCAATCTGGCATTGACCGACGAACAGGAAACCGAATCGGTGGAAGTGGACAATACGCCTCCGACAGTGACTGCTGATACGCCGCGCGTTTCCGGTGGCAACGCCGAAATGATGTTCCGCGCCAGCGATGCGACTTCGATCCTGAAACGTGCCGAATACCAGCTTGACGGCGGCGCGTGGAAATCGGTTTTTCCGGTGGACGGCATTGCCGATTCCAAACGCGAAGAGTTTTTGGTGAAGGTGGCTTTGCCGGATGCGCGACCGCATGTTGTCGCGTTTCGCGTGTTCGATGCCAACTCGAACGTGGGCAGCGCCCAGGTTTCAGTTGTTGGCAAATAAGGAGGTGAAGCGATGGCTCGCTTGATCAAATTGCTTTTCGTTTTGGCGCTGTCATTCGCGGCGGCTTTGGCCACTCCTGGCCAAACGCCGCCAGTCTCACAGGCTCCCGCCGGGCCGCTGCTCAAAACCAATCCCAAGATCGCTTTGCCAGACTTTGAATCTGCCAAAGCAGAAACGCTGGCTTCGGGCGGCGAACAGGCTGAGCTGATTTACGCCGCACGCATTGACGCCGTTGAGCGCGGCACTTACGACAGTTTGATCGTCGTGTACGCCAAACCCTCCAAAACCGGTCGGGATCATTTCGCGGTCATTTTGCGCGAAGGCCAGAAATTGCCGCTCATTGCCGACAAAAAAGACAAACTCGCCCGCGCATTTCCGTCCGGCGACAAATATCTGCGAATGGGATTGCGTCACGAAGAAGGCAAAGCTCCGCTGGTTCGATTGATGGCCGCCACGCGCGACCCGCAAAAAGGCGAGCAGCAACGCAATCTGGATTTTCAATTCAATGGCTCGGAGTTTGTGTTGGTCGGAGAATCCCTGATGCCTTTGCCGCGATAATCCGATTGATTGACTGCCATCGCCATCGGAGGGAATTATGGTTGCATTACACGTCAGCGAAGAAGTTCATTCCCTGTCCGAGTTCACACAGAACTCCGCCGAATTCATCGAACAACTGGAAAGCCGGTACTGCTGACCGTCAACGGCCAAGCCAAAGTCATCGTGCAGGATGCGGCGGCTTATCGCCGAATGCTGGAACTGATTGATCGCCTGGAAATTCTGAAAGGGCTTCGGGAAAGTCTGGATTCGATGAAACAGGGAAAAGAAAAACCCGTCCGGGAATTCTCTGAGGAGCTTCGCCAAAAACACGGCATTCCACCGAAGGAAAAATGATGGGCTACGTGGTCGTCATTGAAGAAAAAGCACAACGCGAAATTACGGAAGCCTCAGCCTGGATTGCTTAGCATTCCCCGGAAAAGGCGGCTGTCTGGCACTTCGAAACCAGAAAATCACTGCCTGTCCCAATGTTTGTTGTTCTGATTTAGACAGTTTGCGCAACTTCGGTGTAAATCACTTTCACAAGTCCAACTCAACCCGAAACCGAATCGAAGAAACAGGAGAACCGCATGAAGATCGCAACCAAACTGTTAATTGGCGTTGTGCTGGCGCTTTCGGCGTTGATTTACGGCCACGCTCAAACCCAAAAAAATTCGCCACCCGAAGAAGAACGCTGGCAAACCATTTTTGACGGCAAGACGCTGAACGGATGGAAACCATCCGCTCCGGGATTTTTCACCGTCGAAGACGGAGCCATTACCGGCAGAGCTTCGCGCGAACAAACCCAATCGCCAGTGTTCATCGTTTGGGAAGGCGGCACTGTCAAAGATTTCCGCCTGCGGTTTCGCTGTCGGTTGGACGAAATGTTGGATCGCGCAACGATTCATTTTCGTGCTCAGGTTGGCGTAAAGGAGATAAGCGACAGTTATCAGGCAGACTTTTCAGTATTCTTCGAGGGATTGAAAGAAACCAAACAAGAGGAATACCCATTCGGAAGATTGGCCGGGTCAGGTGAAAGCAATCAGCTGAAAGATGACAGCGATAAAATTGAAACTCATTTGGGCGATAACTTGTTTGAATGGAATAAGGTCAAAAACTGGACGGAGTACGAACTGCGAGCCATAGGCGGACACATCGTCATAGAAATCGGCGGCAAGAAAGTATCTGAGTTTATTGATCAACGTAAGGAAAGGCGTTCTCAGGCAGGCTCTATTGCAATTTCCCTGCATGCATTTGGAGACCTGGAATTTCAGATCAAAGACATTGAGTTGAAAATTTTGCGCTCTCAGTCGGAAGATTCCGAAACGATATTGGCTAACAACAGAATTGCGACGATTGAAGCGATCTTCAAGGAGTTAAGCTCTGGCTCCGCTGAAAAGGCTCTGGAATTACTCAAACAGAACCCTTCGTTGGTGAATGTCCAAAATGAATCGAAACAAACTCCGCTGCACGTTGCAGCCTTGAACGGACACAAAGATGTCGTCGCTTGGCTTGTTGCCAATGGCGCGGAATTGAATCCGGTTGCTTACAATGGTTTTACTCCGCTGCATCTTGTCAAAACCGAAGATGCCGCGCGTATCCTTATCAAAGCAGGTGGCAACTTGGACGCTATGGACGTTGGCGAACTCACTCCGCTGCGTCGCGCGGCGGGGTACAAAAACCATGGAGTAATAAAAGCGATTCTGGAAACCGGCTACAAGATGGATTTGATCTCGGCTATTTATCTTGGTGACTACGAGTTGATTGCCAAGCTGATTCAAGAAGACCCAAAGTCAGTCAACCGACTCGCTAATCCCGCTCAAGCCCGCTCTATGCACCGCACTGGTAATTGGTCGCCGTTGATGATTGCAGTTTGGCGG
>JAEUQP010000236.1 GCA_016789645.1 Acidobacteriota bacterium
CCAAGATTCATCGTCGGCGGCAATTTGAACGCCGCATTGAATCCACCGAGCGCATTGACTTGTGCCGTGCCTTTCACGACTTCGTTGTTGCGCGAATCGCGCAGCACATAGCTGACAGTTCGGACGCCATTGGCCAATCCAACATCGCCGAGCTTGTCACCGCCGATGCGGCGAATCCAGCCTTTGACATGAACCTCTTCGCCGGGACGATACATCGCGCGGTCGTCGAACACATGCCAGCGCAACGAATCCTGCGGGGCGCGGCGATTCCAACTACTCTGCGCGCCTTCCCACCAGTACGGGCTTTCGGGCAAAAACGCCACGTCGCTGCCTTGGCGAGCAACCAGCATCTTTTGCGAACCGGATGCAGGCAACGCCAGTCGCGCTAATCCATCAGCGGCAGTTGTCGCCGCGCCTTGCCTGCCCGATTCACCGCCTGCGCCGCCCAGTAATTCCAGTTGCGCGCCTGCAATCGGTTTGCCGTCTTTCAACGAAGTCGCCCAGCCAACCAGATCGGTTTGATCGGCAAAAGCATCCAGGCCGATTTGCGTCGCTTGCACCCAAAGGATGATTTCCTGCTCCCAATCGCGGCGTTTGACGGTTGGTTCAATCGTCAAAATCACATGCCCCAGGTTGTTTTTCAGCGCCGGGCTGAGGTCAATTGCCGTTTCGGTCATTTCGTCGTTCTGACCGTTGATCGTTACGGTTTGCGATTTGACCAGTTCACCCGGGGGCGTCAGCGATTGTTGCCGCTGGCCGCGCGTTTGCAGGAATTGCTGATAAGCGCGCCACTGTTCAACCGTGACGGCGAAGAGGCGAACTTTCACGCTCGGCTGATTGATGGTGTAAATCGAAAAGCGCGGCGGCCCGTTTGGATCCAGCACGACGTAGCCATTGCCGTTGGCTGATAGCATCGGATACGCATCGCCAACTGCGAAGCTGCGCGTGGCGGCTTTTCCAAGTGTCTGGCCGAAACCATCGCGTAAGCCGGCGTCAATCGTCACCGTGTACGTTGTGCGGCCTTTGGTCGCGCCGCTGATTTGAATTGTGTTGCCGTACACAGCGACTTTCATGCCTTCGATGACCGGAGTGACTTTGATTTGCGATTGCTGAAAAGCTTTGGCGTCGAGCGGGTTGTTGAAAACGAATTGAAACGGCGTGAACGGTCGGCAGCCGTCGCCCCAGCCACAGCGAGCTTCGGTCAGTTGCAACGCGTCGTAAGTGCGGAAAGTAAATTTCTGAGTTTCGGCGGTCACGCGCGGGCCTTCGGCAGACGGCGCTCCGGCGGGAATCGTCACCGTGAACGAAGTCCCGGCGGGCAGCGGTTGTTCGGCGTTTGCGCCAATCATCGGCTCGGCGCGAAAAGCCAACCACCGATTCGGTTCGGCGGCTTTGACAAACCGGCTGGCGACATCATCGCTGGCAATTTCTTCCGTTGAAGCCAAACGCAATTTCCACGAAACCGCGCCCGCCGTCAGTTGAATGGCTTTCAGCATTTTGGCCGAATCAATGCGCTGATCGAATTCGATGAACATCACCGGATTGCGATGATGCGGTCCGCCGGTTGGATAACTGGATTTGATCTTG
>JAEUQP010000061.1 GCA_016789645.1 Acidobacteriota bacterium
GGCGGGTATCGTCGCTGCTTCGCAGTCGGACAACGTTACACCCAGTTCCATCGTGGTGAGCGGTTTCCGCCCGTAATCGCAGTTCAATTCTGAAGAAAACCGCGATGCGCCGGAGTCACTCGACATGAATGACTCCGGCGCATTGTTTCGATCGCCTGATCTTTTTGCGCTGATTCCGACCAGTTTCCAAGAATTCCGGAGGCAGCGTAAAAACAAACTAGACAGCCAAACCGGCTGAACTGTGATGTCGCCCCACACTGCTCTTCTGACACTGTGCCTTATAGACGTGCGCTGCTGCCCACCCTCACCGAATCGGCTGCACGTCACTTTCAGGTCTTACTGCCATGACGTTTCGTAAGCATTCTTTTTTCCATTGTGTACTGTCGTGTGTTGTCCTGTGCATCGCCGCTTCGGCGATTTTTGCCCAACAGGAACAGACGCTGGCTAATGTTTCTTCTGCGAATGGTGCAAGTTCCGCCAATCGTGATTACCGCATTGGGCCGGGCGACGTGTTAAGCATCACCGTAGCCGGTGAACCGGATTTGCGAGGCGTCAAGGCCAAGGTTTCCCATGAAGGGACAATCGAGCTTTTGTACATTGAAAAAAGCGTCAAGCTTGCCGGGCTGACAGAACAGCAAGCCACCGAATTGTTGCGAAAAGAATTCACCGTCATCCTCAAAGAGCCGCAGGTGACGATCTTTATCGAAGAATATCACGCCCAGGTGGTGTCCATTGCCGGAGCCGTCAACCGACCGAAACAAGTGGCGTTGAACCGCGAAATGCGCGTGTACGATTTGATCAGTGATGCGGGCGGTTTGACCGACAAAGCTGGAAATGTGATTCAGCTTGTGCGGTTTCGACCGACTGAAAGCATGGAGATCATCAGTTTGAACGATCTGATTCGCAAACCGGAACTGAATCGGGTTTTGCGCGATGGCGATTTGATCAATGTGCCGGAAGCGGGAATCATTTACGTCACCGGCAACGGCGTGAACAAACCCGGCGCGTTTCCGCTGAAAGAACCAATCAAATTGACGGCAGCGATTGCGCTGGCAGGCGGATTTGCTCAGGACGCCAAAAAGAAAGAAGTGCATCTGGTTCGTTCCAACGGCCCAGACCAGGGTGCGGCGACGGAAACGATCGTTAACTTTGCGGAAATCGAAAAAGACGCGAGCAAAGACATTGTGCTGAAATCTTACGATGTGGTCATGATTCCCGAATCCACACGCGGAAAACAGACGCGCTCTTTGATACAGGCTTTTGCCGGTGGATTATCCAGCGCTTTAGGCTGGGGTATTTTTAGATAAGAAGCGATAACGCACTAATGAACAATTACGACGATAACCAAACTGCTCTCACCAGCATTCCCCAAACGAATCGAGAATTAAGCCGAGAGTCCAAACGAGTTGGTGGGTATCCTGCGTACAGTCGTTATCCGGCTGTCGAAGTTGAAAAGAATTCCGTTCGGGAATACTTCCGCATCATTCGCCGCCACAAATGGATTGTGCTGGCGACGCTGGTGGTGCTGACGACCATCGTCACCATCGGCACGATGCTGACACGCCCGGTGTATCGCGCCGAAGCCAAGCTGGAAATCGGCAGGGAAACGGAACGCGTTGGGCAAGGTCGCCAGATTCTGGAAAATGAAAGCGCCAGTGTTTTCAATCCGTTTTTCCTGCAAACCCAGGTAGACATTTTGCACAGCCGCGATCTGGCGCGTCGGGTGATTCAGAAACTGAATCTTCCCGAAAACGATGAGTTCAAGTCGAAAAATGCAACCGCGCTTCAGGAAAACGAGCGCGAAGTTCGGATGGTCAACGCATTTCAAAGCCGTTATGACGTATCGGTGGGTCGCCAAACGCGCGTTGTTTCATTGACCTTCGACGCATACAACCCCAAGCTGGCCGCTGAGGTCGCCAACGCCATTTCCGATGAATACATCACCTGGTCAATGGAAAGCCGCCTGCAGGGTGTCAGCAGCGCCAAGGACTTTCTGGCCAAACGCGTTGAGGAAGCGGAAACCGCGTTGCGTGATGCGGAAAATGAGCAGCAACGTTATCTGGCCGAGCACAGAATCATTTCGGTTGAAGACAAAGGTGACATCACACTGGCGCGAACCGTCGAATTGAACCGCCAGTTGACCGATCTGGAAAACGAACGCCGCACCGCCGAAGCGAATTACAATCGCAGCAAAGAAGTCCCGGCGGAGGAATTGCCGCAAGTCATCAACGACGCCACCGTCCAGAATCTTTCCCGCGAATTGAGCAAGCAGAAACAGGAACTGGCCAACCTGTCCGCCAAATATCAGCCGACGTATCCGGCGGTCAAACAGGTGCAGGAACAAGTCAAACAACTGGAAACGCAGCTTGCCGCGCAAAAAGCCACGATCGTCAAAAACATCGAAACGCAGTTTCAGGTCGCCAAAAAGCGCGAAGAAGATTTGAAAGCTTCGTTCGGCAAATCGCGCAACGACGCCATTCAGCAAAACCGCGAATCGTCGGAATTGAGCCTGATCAAGCAAAAGATCGAAACCAATCGCAAAAATTACGAAGACCTGCTGGGACGATTGCGCCAGGCAGAGGTCGAAAGCGATTTTCGCCCGTCGAATATTCGCAAGGTGCAGCAAGCCGAAATTCCGATTGCGCCGGTAAAACCGAATAAGGTGTTGAACATTGGTTTGAGCGTGTTGATTGGGCTGGCGTTAGGAATCGGGCTGGCGTTTTTCATGGAATACCTGAACAACACGATCAACACGGCTGAAGACGTCGAACGGATTGTGCAGTTGCCCGCGCTGGGCGGAATTCCTTCGCTGCAAAGCCTGGCCAAAAACAAAATGCTGGGCGTCAGCTTAAGCCGAAATGGAAACGGCAATGGAAATGGCAACGGCAAGAAGAGCACTGCGCTGACGACGCTCAACAACGAACTGCTTTCCGGCCACGACCCGCTTTCGTCCTTTGCAGAAAGTTATCGCGCGCTCAGAACATCTCTGTTGTTGTCTTCCGCCGAGCATGCTCCACGCACCATGCTGATTACCAGCAGCCATCCGGCAGAAGGCAAAACGACAATTGTCGCCAATACGGCCATTTCGCTGGCGCAGACCGGCGCGCGCGTGCTGGTGCTGGATGCCGACATGCGCCGCCCGCGCTGCCACAAAATTCTGAGCACCAAAAACGACACCGGGCTTTCGACGTATTTGTCGCGCGATGTGTCGCTGGACAAAGTCATCATCCAACACGACATTCCGAACCTGTATGTGATGCCTGCCGGGCCGGTTCCGCCCAATCCGTCGGAACTGCTCAGTTCGGTCAAG
>JAEUQP010000541.1 GCA_016789645.1 Acidobacteriota bacterium
GATCCCGGCATGGGAATTATTCGCCACGTGGATGCCGGTTATGACAAGGCCGTTGAAGAAGCGCGCGAGCATAACGTCAAAATTCCGGTGCAAACCTGAGTCAGCATCGTCAAAATTATCCATTACCCATTCGCCATTGCACATTAACCGACAGGTAGATGCTTTTCTTTACCCTTACCGTTAATGGTTAATTCGTAATGGCCAATGGTTAATGTCGGCATTCGCAAACGGAGGATAAATGAACACAGATACAGGTCCATTATTCAACGATCCAAACTGGCGCAGAGCCAGCGTCTGGTTGGCGGGTGAGCATTACGCGCAGACGCTCGGCGCTTTGGCGATTCTGGGGGTTCCGGTGCGGTTGGGTTCGATCACGCCGGGGCGATGCGATCTGGCGCCGGATGCCATTCGCATGATCCTGAAAAAGTTCAGTTGCTTCGACATCGAAAGCGCCGCCGATTTGCGATGGTTGAAAGTTCGCGACACGGGAAACATGGATTTCTCCTACGCGACGCTGGACGAAGTGTTCGACCCGCTCAGCAAAGCCGTTCAAAGCTGTTTGACCGATGCCGATGCAGCGGTCTTGCTCGGTGGCGACAACGGCATCACGCGCGCCGGAGTTCACGGGCTGGGGTTGCCGCTGGAAGATTGCGGCTTGCTGACCTTCGACGCGCACTTCGATCTGCGCGATCTGGATCAAGGGTTGACCAATGGCAACCCTGTGCGCGCATTGCTCAATGACGGATTGCCGGGCGACAACATCGTGCAAATCGGTATTCAAGGGTTTGCCAATTCCGGCGCGTATGCCGAATTCGCCCACGACGTAGGCATTTCCATCGTCACAATGGGACAGATTCGCAGCCGTGATTTTGAAACGCTGGTGGCGGGCGCGTTGGAGCATTTGTCCGAACGCACCAAAACGATTTACGTGGATTTCGACATTGACGTGCTGGATCGCATTTATGCTCCGGCGTGTCCCGGATCGCGCCCCGGCGGTTTGACGCCCTGGGAATTGAAACGCGCGGCGTTTTTGTGCGGCCAGCATCCGAAAGTCCGCGCGATTGATCTGGTCGAGATTGATCCTGAAAACGACCTTGCCGATGCGACCGTGATGTCTGCGGCTTCGGTGTTGCTGTCGTTTGCCGCCGGAATGGTCACCCGGTTGAGGAAGAAAGCTTGAGTTCGCTGGCCATTATCAATTGTTCGCAACTGGTCACGCTGGCCGGACCGCAGCGTCCGCGAGTTGGCGAAGAACTGCGCGAACTTTCGATCATTGAAAATGGCGCGATGCTTCTCCGCGAGGGAAGAATTGAAAAGGTCGGCAAGCGCGAAACCATCGAACCGCTGCTGACCGCCGATTGCGAAGTCGTGGATGCCGCCAATCGAATTGTGTTGCCGGGGTTTGTGGATGCGCACACCCATCCGGTTTTTGCCGGAAACCGTGCCAATGAATTCGAGCTTCGAGCCAGCGGCGCGACGTATGAGCAAATTGCTCTGGCAGGCGGAGGGATTCGTTCGACGGTTCGGAACACGCGCGCGGCCAGCGAAGATGAGTTAGTCGTTTCCGGGAAACGTTACGCCGAATGGTTTTTGCGGTGCGGCACGACAACCGTCGAAGCCAAGTCCGGTTACGGGCTGACCGTTGAAGACGAATTGAAAATGCTGCGCGCGATTCGGCGGCTGAATGATGAAACTCCGCTCAGCTATGTGCCGACATTTCTCGGCGCGCATGTCGTGCCGGAAGAGTTCAAAGGCAATAGTTCAGGTTACGTTGATTTGATCGTTGAAGAGATGTTGCCGCGCGTTGCCACGGAAAACCTGGCCGAATTCTGCGACGTGTTTTGCGAAGTCGGCGCGTTCACGGTCGAAGAATCTCGAAGAATCTTAATTGCGGCGAAACAGCTTGGTTTGAAGCTGCGCGTTCACGCCGATCAATTGTCGCTTGGCGGTGGTTCAGCGTTGGCGGCTGAACTCGGCGCGACGACGGCGGATCATTTGGAACAAGCCGACCAATCCGCAATCCGCAATCTGCAATCCGCAATGGTTCAGCCGGTTTTGCTTCCTTGTTCGGTGTTGATGATTGGCTCGCAAAAATACGCCAATGCGCGCGCAATGATTGAAGCTGGCTTGGCGGTTATCATTGCCACGGATTTCAATCCCGGTTCTTCTCCTGTGGTTTCGATGTTGTTGGCGCTGACGTTGGCTTCGACGCAGATGAAAATGACGCCTGCCGAAGCCATCTCCGCCGCGACAGTCAACGCGGCTTACAGTTTGGGCAGAGGAAACGAAATCGGCTCGCTGGAACCGGGCAAGCGAGCCGATGTTGTGATTCACGATTGCGGCGATTACCGCGAACTGGCGTACTTTGCAGGGCTGGAGCATCCGCACGCGGTGTTTGTGAATGGCAAAAACGCCTTCAGCCGTTGAATTCACCCTTCGATCATTTTTCCATCCAGCATTTGAATCTTTCGATCTGCCAGATGCAGAAAGCGCGAATCGTGCGTCACCAGACAAACCGTCGTGCCGTTGGCATGAAGCTGCTTCAACAAATTCATGACGATTTCGCCGCTGGCGGAATCCAGATTGCCGGTCGGTTCGTCGGCCAGCAGAATCGTCGGATTACCGACGATGGCGCG
>JAEUQP010000561.1 GCA_016789645.1 Acidobacteriota bacterium
CATGGTGCATGTGCAAAGCACCTGGTTTCCGGTGATTGATCGCAACCCGCAAAAATTCGTGCCGAACATTTTCAAAGCGACGGACGCCGATTACATCAAAGCGACGCATCGCATTCACCGGTCGAAACAATTCGCTTCGCACGTCAGCGTGCCGGTCATGGTTCGTTAAGGTGTCCTCCGAAAATGAAGGACAAGTTGCCATCTTGTCCTTCAAATGTTCAATGCTTCCTGGCCAAACCGTAACATCTGAGTGTCGAAATTTGTAAGTAGATTGTAAGTACCCTCCACCAGTTCTCGCATTAGGCTAAATCCGGGAAGATTCACTCAGGAGTTCAGCATGAACGACTATCAATTAGGACAAGAAGTGGAAGGAGTTGTTGAATCAATCCTGCCTTTTGGTGTCTTTCTTCGCCTTCGGGACAAGACAAAGGCATACATTCGCCGCCGCGAATTGGACCTGGAACCTGATTTGGAACCGGCTCAGGTAACGCGAGTTGGCGAACTGATTCGGGGCGAAGTCATCGGTTTGGAAAAAAACGATAAATGTCTGGAGTTGAGTCGTCGCAACTTGCTTGAAGACGGTTGGGATGAATTTCTGCACAGTCACCGCGAAGGAACTGTGATTGAAGGAGCCATCAGCGCTTTGCATCCTCACGGCGTGTTCGTTCGCCTTTGTCCGGGCATCAGAGGCTTTGTGCCGCTGGACGAATTGAGCGAAAGCCGAATCGCGCGCCCAGAAGATTTGTTTTGGGTGGAAGACCGCGTTGAGGCCGTTGTGACACGAATTGACCGAGGCAGGAAGAAAGTTTGGTTGAGCATCAAAGCGCGGCTGCAACAACGTAAACAGGCGTTGGCTGTCTTCGACAAGGTGGGAACCACGGCGGAAGAAGTACAAGATGTGGTCGCAGCCATCGCGGCGGCTTTCACTGGCGAGATGATTACTCTGGAGGTATGCCTTCTGGTCGGGCCAATTCTGGTGGTGGAAGACCACACGGAGATGCGTGATTCGTTGACAACCTGGCTGAAACAGCACGGCTGCGAAGTAGAACAGGCAGCCACACTCGATGAAGGCCTCTTGCTCATCGGCCAAAAGAATTTTGGACTGATCCTGGTGGATTTGAATTTGTTCGACTGCGACGGGCTGGACTTAGTCCGCCAGGCCAGAAGGTTTGGGAGTAAGGCTCATATTTGTGTGATGAGCACGCCGGATTCGTTGGCCACACGCGCGGCGGAAATCGAACGGGAAGAAGTTTCAGAAGTTTTTTCCAAGCCGCTGGATTTGGTCGAGCTGGAACATTTTTTCCTGCGCCTGGCAGGCGGCGAGGTCATCAAGCCTTGGCATGCCAAACACACGCCGGAGCCGGACCAAGCTCTGATTTTTCCCGAACTGGAGTTGTTTGAAGATTCGGAAGAAGCGCCGCTCCAACGATTGAAGAAGGCACTTGATTGGGTGACAAAAAACTTGCGCGCACAGTCCGGGGTGATCTTCTGTCTTGACCCGATTTCGCGTGCCATCAGCGTGTTGGCGCAGACCGAAGGAGGGGCTGTCAATCAGGAAGCCTTCTATGGCTTGCGCGAAAGCCCGGTCAAGGATGTGATCTGCGAAGGCAAACCGGTGATCGAGAATCACGCCAGCAGCCGTGGCCGCGCCCGTTTCACGCGGCTGCTCGATTATTTGAGTTTTGAATCCTGCCTCGGCGTTCCGATTAAAGTGCATGGTGAAATCCAACACGCCGCTTTCTTTTTCCACCGCGAACCGGAGCGGTTTCAGCGCGATAGCCTGCTGCGAGACGCATACGCAGGAGCGGTGCTGTTCTCAGCCCTGTTGACTGAGGAAGTTATCAATAAACGTTTGCAAACCATGCACCCCATGCTTTTGAGCGGGGAACTGGGCGCTGGCTTCGGACATGAAGTCGCCAATAAGATTTCCGGCCTGGAAATTCAGGTTCTCAACCTGCTGCGCAAATGCGAAGGGCAGGAACGATTGAAACTGGATTCCACGCGTGTGCTAGGTCTAGTGCTCGACATGAAGGATACAGTTGAGGCATTTCAGCAATTGTCTCGCACTAACCTACCGCACGGCGACAGCGGCTGCGATCTCAATCAAGTGTTGCTGCGTGCCGAAACATTGTTGCAACCCGTCGCCCGCAAAGAGGGCGTGAAAATCAACCGCCGTTTAGCCGAAGGGCTTCCCAAAGCCGCCGGCAGCGTCATCACCTTGCAGCAAGTCTTTCTGAATCTGATGCTCAACGCCGTACAGCAAATGGCCATAAAGGGAGGCGACCATCGTTCGCTGTCCATCAGCAGCAGTTTGGGAGAAGAAGAGTTGCCCGTTCAGGTCAGATTCTGGGACAGCGGCCCAGGCATTCACCGCCAGTTGTGGGAAAAGATTTTTTCACCGGGGGTTTCGACGCGCGGCGGCAGCGGTTTGGGTTTGTTTATCGCGCGCAGTTTCGTCCATTCGCTGGGCGGCAGGCTAAGCGTCGAAGAAAGCTTCGTTCCGCTGGGCACAACCATGCTGGTCGAATTGCCTGCTGCCGATGAAGGAGGGGCGAAATGAGCGACGAGCCTTTGCGGGTTTTACTGGCAGATGATGACGCGGATTTGCGCGACCCACTAGCTGAATATCTGCGCTCTGATTATGCCTATCATGTGGACGCCGCCGCCGACGCCGAAGAAGCGCTCCAATTGGTACGCGCGGCGCAGTTGTCTTATCACGTCGCTCTGATTGACGACATGCTGTCTCCCGGCGCGGGCTTGCTGCCGATTCGTTCGGGAGTTGATCTGATGGGCCGAATCAGGGCCCACTCACCGCGCACTGAAGCCATCATTTTTACCGGCTGGGGAATGAAAGGAGCGCTGGAAGCTCTGCGAGCGGGCGCTTTCCGCTATCTGGCCAAGCCATTCAACGCCGAAGAACTGGCCATTACAATCCGTCATGCGGCGCAACAACATCATCTGGTGAAAGAACTCGATACGCTCAAATTGCTCGGCGCTATTTCCGACCAGTTGAATCTCAACCATCTCGATCTGGAAACCTTGCTGCAAGAAACCATCACGCGAGCCACCATTATCATTGGCGCACATGAAGGAAGTCTGCTGGTTATCAAAGACGACAGTAGCTTGCAGAGTTGGCGTAGCTATGGGCTACCAGAAATGTCCGTGGAGAAGGCTGAAGAGATCCGTTCTAAGGGATGCGCCAAATGGGTGCTGGAAAATTGTGTATCAGTGCGGCTCGATGATTTTCGCGCTGACTCGCGCTGGCGAGTATTGAAGGATGATCCTTTGCAAAACGGTTCGGCCTTGCTCGTGCCGCTCAAAGAGGGCAACAAGGCGATTGGTGTGCTTTCTTTCACCGCGAGCGAGACACACTACTTCAAGGAAGAGCACCAGATTCTGGTTGAATCCATCTCCTCTCAAGCGGCTATCGCCATACGCCACGCCGCGCTCTTCAAGAAAACTGGCGACTTGGCCGAAGAACTGCATCTTCAGAAAGAGAAGTTGGACCGATTCATCGCCTGCTCCCCAACAGGTCAAATTGCCATTGATACCCGCGGCAAGATCAAATTCTTCAACGAGCGGGCACAACAAATTTTGGGGTATACAGAAGAAGAGTTGATTGGCAAATCAGTCATTATCCTCTACCAGCATGAAACCGAGGCACGGCGTATCGGCACAATGCTGGCCACTGACCCGAATCATATAGTCCGAGCGGAAAGAACAGACTTGGCGACCAAAGATGGTCGTCCCGTTCCCGTACTTCTTTCAGCCACATACTGGAAGGATGCAAACGGCACATTACTTGGCAGCATTGGCCATTTCGAGAATCTGACTGAGATTCAGAAGAAAAATGCTCAACTGGCGGTTCTCTCAGAGGCCAGCAAAATCATGGCCGAAGCCGCCACGCTCGAAGCCGGCTTGGCTGATCTGGTGCGGCTGCTGGTCGAACGGCTACAGCGAAGTTTCTGTAGCATCTTCCAGTGGAATGAAAACAGCCAGACTCTGTTTAGCAAGGTTTCGCACGTGCGTCAGGCAGCGGGACTGGGGCCGGATGCCGGGTCGTCCGATGAATTTAAAATGAAAATCGCCAACTGCACCTTGCTGCGGGAGATTTTCGAAGCAAATGCCTGCAGAGTAATTTGCCACAGCGACTCTGACTGGCAGCAAGAGTTGGACCTATACGCCGGGTATTTGCGGCTCAAAGGGCCTATCCAAATGCTGATGCTAGTTCCGTTAATGAAAGACGGCAGGATTGTCGGGTTGCTCACCCTCGGCGAAGTGCAAGAGACAAAAGCGTTTCCCTTTGCTACTGACGAAACCGATCTGGCGACAGCTACAGCCATTGCACACCAAATCACAGGGTTGATTGACCGTCTTTGGCAGTTCCACTTCACCGAATATCGCAATTGTTTGTTGGAGAAGCTGAACACAGCTCTCTTGCAAATCCAGGGCGGTATGCAGATTCCGAAACTGGAGCAGGAAATCACGTGGCATGCAGCGGAAACGCTGAGCTATCTGTTGAGTTTTCTGTTTGTCCGTCGCCCTGGTCAAGTGGAACTGGAGCTTTGCCAGACGTTTCCTGAAAATGTCTCCCTTCCAAACAACCCTTCGTCTGAAGAAGGCTTGCTTGGCGAAGTCGTCCGTACGGGCAAACCGCAGTCCAAAGCCGGCTATGACGATTGGAGCAAGCGCGAAAGAGTCTTTGACCAGTTTCACTTCAAAACCATCTTGGCTGTGCCGCTCAAGCCCGACGAACAGGTGGAATATTTGTTAGTCGTGGGAAGTACGGACAGCAAGCCTTTCGTCGAAACCGATGAGGAGATGCTGGAACGGCTGGCCATGCGCGCCTCGCTTACGTTGCAGAACGCAAGGCTTGGGGAGCAAAAAGAAAGAGTCAACAAGCACCTCAACATTCTCCATCAGGTCAGCTTTTACATTCAGAAGATGCTGGCCGACGCTCAACTGACCGGGGCACAGCGATTGGAGCGATTGCTGCACGTCATCTTGACCGGCGTCACGGCGGGTTACGGTTTGGGGTTCAATCGTGCGGCTGTCTTTCTCCTGGACGAGCGCGAAGAGTATCTGACGGGCAAATGCGGCATTGGCCAGATTGACCGGGAAACCGCCAGTGTGATTTGGCAGGAACTGCATTCGCCCAAGCTGGAAGATTTCTTTGCATACACAAGACTTCTTGAACGGAGAGAAATAAAAGAAACGCCCATCAGCGCTATGATTCGCGGATTACGACTGGAATGTGGGCCGGAGGTGGGCAACGTCCTTGGCGAAGTGCTCCAAGGCAACCATCCCGAAGGTATTGTTTTGGAGGGTGAGGAGATCCTGGCGTTGCCGAACAAATTGCTGACAGCATTGAAACCACGTGCGCAAATAGCAGTGGCGCCACTCACTGCGCGTGGGCGTGTGATCGGAGTGCTCATTGCCGACAACAACTTCAACGGTTTGCCCATCACCGAGGATGATCTCAGATCGCTGATTACCTTCGTCAACGCGGCGGCAGTAGCCATCGAAAACCACAATCTTTTGCAGCAGCGAGAAGGTGCGCGTCGCCGACAGGCATTGCTTTCCCGCGCCAGCAGCCGACTGATTGCACCGCAAAACCCTGACCAGGTGTTGAAAAGCATTTGTGAACAGACAAAGAAGGCAACCGCCTCGCAGTTCGCGGTGATCATTCTGATTGACGAAATGGAGCGCCCGCAGCGCCTCCTTCCAGACGAGATCGGTTCGCGCCTCGATGTGGAGCGCGCTGTTACACCGAATGGAATTTCGCTTGAAGTGATGCGCACCGGCCAGCCAATCGCTATTTCCAGCCTGGGGCGCCAATCGCAACGCGCCAACTCATTGCTGATTGATAACGGCGTCAAAGCGGCAGTCTGCCTGCCTTTCTTTGCGCAAGATCGAAAGCACGGCGTGCTTTGGATCGCTTACGACCGTCCGCACATTTTTTCGGATCAAGAAGTGAAGAGCTTGCAGCCTTACGTCAATCAGGCGGCTGGCGCTTATGACAACGCACGCCGCATGGATGAGATGAGGCATATGCGTCAGGCTGCCGAAGATCTGGCGACTTCTGATCATTTGAATATCGTCCTGGTTCAGATCGCGGAACTCGCGCTGGAAGTGTTGCAGGCCGATTCCGCCGTCATCTGGTCGTTTGATCCTAGACATGGAGGATTCAACCTGGACGAGTCAGTCGTGGTCGGCGATAAAAAGGATGAAATTTGGGCGAGGCTCAAAGAACTTGCCCCGTCAGAAAGCGGAACGACGAAAGAGGTGTTGGAGAAGAAGTGGTTGGGTGTTGAAGATGTGAATGATCGCTTAAAGTACCCTTTTCTGACGGACGCTGTCCGAAGCTTGCTCAATGATATGGGGGTGCGCGCATTTCAGGGGATCGCACTAATGGTTCAGGGCGACCCCCTCGGCATCCTCTACGTCAACCACAAACGTATCCGGAAATTCCGCAACGAAGAGACAGAGAACGCTCGCACCTTCGCTAATCACGCAGCACTTGCTCTCCGGCGCGCCAGACTGTCGGGGATGTTGAAAGCCACGCGCGATACAGCATACGCCGTGGCGCGTGTCACCACACTCGGAGACCTGGATACGACTTTGAATCGAATCGCTCAAGGCACGAAAGAAACCACGGGCTGCGAGCCGATTGTGCTTTTCGTTTACGACCAGAAAAAGGACAGTTTTAGAAATCCCCGTACAATGGTTGGCGTATGGAATGAACCGGCGGCCAGCGGGGAGAAGGTTCCGAGGGAATCAATTGTCTACGAAATTATGAGACAGGGGCAGACAGTAAAGGCTGATGACGTTTCCTCGCACCCGAAGTTTAAGGACACCCGGTTCGCGCTTGAGGAAGACATAAAATCCTGTCTTGCCGTCCCGATGCAACTCGGCCAGGAATCAGTCGGCGTGTTGTTCGTCAATAACCGTACACCGCATAACTTCAGCGATAACGAAAAACTGAACATCGAACTCTTCGCCCACCAAGCCGCAGTAGCTATCAGGAATACGCGTCTTTACGAAGCCCTGCAAAAGCGCATTGCGGCATTGCAAACTCTGCACGAAGCGGGCGCAGAAATCACTGAGACACTTGATGAGCGCGAAGTTGTCCAGAAAATCATCCGACAGGTTTGGAAACTTGCCAATAAGGAAAAGGCTTTTGCCTCTGTCAGAAAGGTCGAAGGCGAAGAGGCGGTCCTTGTGGCTTATCACCCGGCCCCGCCACCCGACGATCGCCCGATTCCGCTCAAACCGGGCAAGGGCAAAAAGAAAAAGATTGGCATTACGGGACGAGCCGTCCGCGACAAGCGTTCGCAGCTGGTCGGTGACGTGACCGCGGACCCGGATTACATCGAATACCATTCCACCACCCGGACGGAGTTGACGGTCCCAATCATCATTGACGACAAGGTGGTTTACGTCATCAATCTCGAACATCCGGAACTGAACGCCTTTGACGAAGAAGACAGGCGCGACTTGGAATCGCTGGCGACGCAAGCCGCCATTGCCATCCAAAATGCCCGGAAGTACGAAAGTTTGATCGAAGCTAATGTGAAGGTAAAAGCGAGCACGGATCTTTCCTGGACGAACATGGCCAGCGGCGTATGGCATCATCAGGTAGAAGGAAAGGCTGTCACCATTGCTGGCGAAATTGATTTGCTTCTTGATGACCCCGACAGCAATCGGCTGACAAAAAAGCAGAAAATGCGGCTGGAGAAAATCAAAAACCTGGCTGAAAAAGTCCTAAACTATAAAATCACCCCTCCTATTTCCAGCGAGGATGGCGTTACAAGCATCTCCGTCAACGATCTGTTGACTCAGTTATTCAGCACACGCCGGGAAAACAATCCCTTCGGAAGCGTGATCTACGAACTCGAGCTTCTGCCAGATGACCCGCTGGAAGTTTGGATCAGCCCTGACTGGTTGCGAATCGCTTGCGATATTGTAGTTGATAATGCTGTTCGGGCGGTAAGAAACTCGCCCCGCAAGGTGGTCAGTGCGACCACCAGTCTCAACAACGGCTTGGTTGTAATCGCAATCGAAGACACGGGAAGCGGCATTCCTAAAAAAGTCTTCGACAAGCTTTTCACCGGCGTTATCTCCAAAGAGGATGGCGGCGAAGGATTGGGAATTGGTTTGCTCGAGGCTCAGGCCATCATCAAAAGATATGGTGGAGAAATTCGAATTCCCTGGACCAATACCAAAGGGGAAAAGACTGGCACGCGAGTGGTGATTGAACTTCCGCGACAAAATTAAGATTGGAAGAAAATATGTTTTCCACAATGCGATTCCTCCTCATCAACGGATCGCAAAGCAAGTATTGGCACAGGACGCTGAAATCAGCTTTGTCTGCGTTGGGAGAGATAGATGCTGTCGAAGAAAAGGACACCTTGGTGACTCTCTCCGGCTGTGAATACTCATTGGTTTTCGTAGACGCGACGGCGGTGGCAGAGCCGCCTGACTTGGTCGAGCAGATCCGAAGTCGTTGGCAAGACCTGCCCGTCGTGGTCGCTTCAGCCATGCCGCAATGGGAACAAGCGCGCAAAGTAATGATGGCGGGTGCCACAAACTACATCAGCAAGTCATACAACGAAGAAGAACTGCGAGAAGTCGCGCGCAAGGCATTGAATCTCGCAGTTTGAGAGAGGTTTCCTATGGCTCAATACACTCTGTTACTAGCCGACAATGATGCCGATTACTTGGAATTGTTTCGGGATTATTTCGAGAAGAGACACTTTGAAGTAAGGACGGCGACCAATTCCGAAGATGCCAAAGCCATTCTGGAACAAGGGGGAATTGATCTGGCGATTCTGGACGTCCGGCTTGAAAACAATGCTGACAAACAGGACATCAGCGGCATTCGTATTTTGAAGGAAGCACCAGAAGTTCCCAAAATTCTTCTGACTCAGTGGTTGACTTACGAAACACATCGGAAGGCAAACAAGGCGTCTTTGGATGGGAAGTCGCGTCCGGCTGCTTGTGTGAGTAAAAAAGAAGGATTGCCTGCTTTGCTGTCGGCGGTGCGGAACACTTTGGAATTTGAATCCCGGTATCGCGAATCTAGCAATACGCTGGTGCTCAAACTTAATGAAGATTACGAAGAGGCTCGCCGACAATCGCGGTGGAATTATCGGGTTGGCCTGGGCGTCGCTGTGCTGGGAGGAGCTTTTATTCTTGCCGGAACGTATCTGGCGCTCATTGATAAGACTTACGTGGCGGTACTGAGCGCACTGGCTGGCTTGCTGGCGGAAGCCGCGACGGTGCTTTTCTTCAAGCGCACTGACCTTGCCAACGAACGGATGGATCGTTATCACCAAGAACTGGTGGAAACCCGCGGCTTGGAAATTCTGCTCGATGCTAGCGGAGAGTTGCCCGTTGGCGGGATGCGAGAGCAATGCCGGGAACGTGTCATCAACGCCGCCACGGCCCTGTGGCTGGGGCCGAAGCCGATGAGGTCGGCTATACCAGCGAAACGATCAGCCAATCAGGAGCGAAACCATGAAAAAGAAACTGTTGGTCGTGGACAATGATCCGGATTATCTGGAAACCTGCGCTGACATTTTGGAGCGAGCGGGTTATGAGGTGATACGCGCGACTTCCTTTGAAGAAGCTGAGCAAGTGCTAGCCAGTTCGTGGGTGCAACTGATTGTCACCGATGTGCGGTTGCGAAATGATACCGACCGCCGCGACATCAGCGGTATTTCATTGGCCAAAATGACGCCTTATCGGCGCATTCCCAAAATCATTATGACCCGCTGGCCGGATTACGATCAGGTTCGCAAAGCTCTGGGACCGATGGTGGATGGGTTGCCGCCAGCGGTGGATTTCGTCAGCAAGAAGGAGGGGAAAAAGGCGTTACTCGGCGCAATTGAAAAGGCCTTGGAAATTTATACGCAGATCAACGAGAAGCTTGAGATTAAATTCGATCCGCAATCGCGCCTGTCGTTTCAGCAACTGGCCGATTGGATTACCCCTGGCCTTGAGCGTGTGCAAGCTGCCAGCCGCGCTGAGGAGTTAGAATATCTTTTTCGGCTGGCTTTCCAACAGGAACGGTTGATACGAATTGCCCGCTTGTACTGGCAAAGTGACGGGCGTGCGGCATTGCTTGTTTACGCCTTTGCCGACCACCAGCCACAGACTTCGTTGTTTGTGGTGTGCGGCAGAGAATCTCTGATGGCCGAAGAAGGCAAGCGCGCTTCCGATTTCGCCGCTAACACCGCCGGATTGCATCGAACGCAATTGAAACGCACGGAAACCGTCACTCATTTAGGCTTGAATGTGTACACGCTGGTGGGCGCCGACCCGGACAACATGTCTTCGCTGTTCGAGCTTTATCGCAGCGGCAACGAAAAGGCGCTCGGCAAAACCATCGAGTCGCTCTTTCAGGACACACTGGGTTACTGCTTTAGCGAAAAATATCTTTCTGTTGAATGGGAATCGCTGGGCGCGCTGTGCCAGTCGAGGTTCGGCTTTGATTATTCAGGTCTGGCAGGCGAAGCGTACCAATCCCGGCTGAAGGCTGTGGCGCAGAATGCGCCGCTGCTCGGCGTCAAGCTTGAATTTGCGCCCGGACATCTCAGTTTTCAGTTCGGTGACAAGGCGGACACATACCCCGACCCGATAAATTTGTTGTCGCGCGATTTCGGGTTTTCAGCATTGATTAATTCTCCAATCATTTCCTCTGGTTATCGCATTTTGACTGATGGCGCTGGCAAAGCCTGGCTGACGGATTTCGCTGGCGCTGGTCCCATGCCGCAGTTCTGGAACTTTGTGATGTTGGAAGCAATGATTCGTTTCGACTGGGTTGAAATCGTCAAACCGGCCTGGCTGCATGATCTGGAAAACTCTCTGGTCGCCGATTTCACTCTCTTCAACACCAGCGATCTTGAAACGCCCTTGCGCCCTGTGGCGCGCGCCATTCAAACCATCAGGAAATTAGCCAAAAACATACTCGGTCAAGATCAAGCGGCCTATCATTGGGGAATACTCTTCGAAGCCATGCGGCGTTTTTCCGGCTTCAATCCCGAACAGCCGCTGGTGAAAAATGAGCTGACACGGATGATGCATGTTCTGCTCGGAGCAGCCGTAAGCTGCAGCAAACTTTCCCGGCCCGCGGCGCTGAACCGCGCAAAGAGCGGCAGCGGAATAGAGATTGATAAAGAAAAACGCCTTGTTCTGGTGCGCGGCCAGCGGCTACCGCTACGCGGGCAAGGGTATGACTTGCTCTGCTTGCTGGCTGAGCGGCGCGGACAACTGTACACGTCACGCGAAATCATCGAACGAGTCTTTAGGGAAGAGTACCGTGAAAACGATAGCTATCAGAACAATCGCCTTTATGTAGCTATCAGTCGGCTGCGTAAAATGATTGAAGACGATCCCGATAATCCGCGCTTATTGCTCAACGAACCGGGCGGTGGTTATTGGCTGGCTGAGGATTCTGAATGACCAATCGCCTCGAAGGATGTAAACCATTTGTCAGACCGATGTAAGTTTTTGTCTGGAACGCTCAGCTTCTTGTCAGACCACCGTCAGTCCAACCTCAAGAAAAATCGATCTTCTGTCAGAAAGATATAAGTCCAGTGGCGTGCAGTTGCTGGGAAAATTCGCGTGTTTCAACGCGAACGATTCACTGGCAAAAGGAGGCGCCACATGATCACACAACTGGATATGGAACTGCAGGAAGCTAGAAAGGAATGCGAAGAAGTAATGGATGCGCTGCGGTACTCAGGCTTGACCAGATGGTTGGCTGCTGACGAACGTAATGCCTTCCTGGGAAGGTTGAATTACCTTCTGAACACACTTGATGAAATCGAGAACTTAGTTCTTGATGCTCGGAACTTGATCCGGGAATCCGTAGCGATCCGGGCAATGTTATTCCATAGCGGACTTCGTGTTTGTTCTCCAAAACTGATTCAGACCATGTCGAATGAAAGCGCTATTGCTGAAGAATTGCTTCTGATTCAGGAACAGACGAGCGAGAAGGTGACACGAATTGGGAGGTTGATGAGGAGATATAACGATTACCTGAGAGAGTTGGTTGAGATGCGGGTTGCAGGTTCTGGCCGTATGTGGATGAGTCTGGGGGGGATTCCTTCAGCTGAGTACTTCCCGCTCTCGCTTAACGTACATTTGTTGGGTGAGCTTTACGAAGAAGGCCATGCAATCCGTCGTCCTCCTGATCCGATTGGGGGGAACTGGCAACTTTCCGGGGGAAACGGTAATGGGCGAAACAGCAAATTGAGGTGATTTTCAATCCCGCTGGTTTGGCTCTTTGATGCCCATGAAGTTGAGTGTTTTGGTTGTGCCTTCGGCGATGCTGGCGGGTTCGGGCGAAGAGTGTTGGTTGACGCGGTTGGTATCTACCGCCGGAGTTTGCTCCGGCGGTAAGGCCGCAACAAGATTTGGCTGTGGAAACGGTCGTGGAGTTGCAGAGACGGTTTTGTCAAAGAAGGTTTTCATGAAGCTCGCTGCCAGGCGTTGCCAAAACAAAATCATAGGAATCGTTACAACCATGACCAGCAAGACGCCGAGGCCTTCTGTGACAGTCCCGGCCAGCATTGCCGCCACTGAACCGAGAAACATCAATGTGGCTCCGAGAGACAATCCTTTTTGGCGCGGCGACAGTTGAAAGAACAATTGTAGAAGTCCGAAAAATACTCCCAACATCAACGCGTATCCTTGCCAATTCACGCCAAAGCCCGTGGTCAGAAAAAGCCCTTTCAACGCGCCAATCAGCATCAACCCGGCGCCGAGCGTGATGTCACGTTGGCGAACTGAGCCGGGAGGCAGGCCCGTCGTCAAAACTTCTTTGACCGGATCAAGCGCGCAGCCGCAGAGGGTGCAGAAACGGGTTTGTTCCGTCGGTGGTTGTTGTCCGCATTGAGGGCAGTACATAAAACCTCCCTGAAAAATGAATTGAACCGTTGCCGCAAGCGACTACGACACTGCTTATGGCCAGGTTCATGGTTTCGCTGTAGTTTTGATCTGCCAAGCTCAAGAAGCCGTGAGATAACCGTTGGCGCGAAACCATTGCACTGCTTTTTCAATCGCAGTTTCAATCGGGCTTTGCGGCAGGCCGAGTTCGCGGACGGCTTTTGCTGAGTCGTAATACATCGCTTTTTGCGACATCTGCACGGAATACAACGATACCTGCGGCGTTTTGCCGAACCAACGAGCCAGAATTCGTTCGTCCACGAACGCCACGCCCAGCGGCACAAAGTGCGGAATGGCAAAACGCGGCGCGGGCTTGCCGGTGATGACGGAAAGCATGTCCAGCATCTCTTTCAGCGTCAGGTTTCGATTTCCCAAAATATAGCGTTCACCGGTTTTTCCTTTCTGCCAAGCCAGAATGTGGCCGCGCGCGACGTCTTCCACGTCTATCAGGTTCAACCCCGTGTGGACGTAAGCGGGCATTCGATCCTGCAAAAAGCGCAGAATAATATCGCCGGTCGGCGTAGGCTTTACGTCGTACGCGCCAATCGGCGTTGAAGGATTGACGATCACCACATCCAATCCGTCGCGCCCGCTTTTTCGACAAGCTGCCAGCGCCGCTTGTTCCGCTAGAAATTTGGACTTTTTGTAATCGCTGACCAGAGCTTCGACGGTTGTTTGCGTGTGTTCGTCGGCGAGCGTTCCTGGCGCGGGAACTCCGATGGCTGCGACGGAACTGGTGTGAATGAAGCGGCCGATGCCAGCGGTTTTGGCGGCAGTCAGCAGGTTTTTTGTACCGGTGACGTTGGCTCGGTAAATGGCGTCACGGTCTTTTTGCCACAACGAATAATGGGCTGCGACGTGAAATACCGCGTCGCAGCCCAAGATGATTTCTGTCAGGTGGTGTGGATCATCCAGATCGCCCGTCACCAATTCCAGCGGCAATCCGGCGACGTTGCGCAGATCGCTGCCCGGGCGAACTAACGCGCGGACTTGGTGTCCGTCGTTCAGCAGCATTCTAACCAGATTGCCGCCGATGAATCCTGTTGCTCCGGTGACAAAGGCTTTCATAGCTTCCAATTTCCGGTTTCCAGTTTCCGGCATTCAAACAGAGCTTCGAGAGCAGTAGCAAGACTGGAAACCGGAAACTGGCGACTGGAAACCGCTCAGATGCCCATGACTTGAACGTGAATTTTACGATTGTTCGGTCCGTCAAATTCGGTGAACAGCACCTGTTGCCACGTTCCGAGCTTCAATTTGCCATTTTCAATCGGGATGGAAAGGCTGGGACCGACGACGATAGCGCGCAAATGCGCATCTGCGTTATGGCGATCGCAATCGGAAAACAGCGGATCGTTGTGTTTGTAATACACGCCGTGGGGCACGACTTTGCCAAACAGGTCTTTGATGTCGGCCAGCAATGCGTCCTGAATTTCATTGAGCATAATGCCCGCCGTGGTGTGTAAAGACGAAATCTGCACCATGCCATCGCGAACTGGAGCCTGCGAAACAAATTCGGCGATTTGTTCGGTGATGGTTTTCAATTCAACCCGTTCTTTGGTCGTAATGACCAGAGTGGTTGAAGCGACTTTGTATGTGCCTTCTTTGGCTTCGATGTTCGGCTTTGTTTCTATCGCTGTGACTGCTGCGTTTTTCATTGTGCTGTTCTCCTAACTTTTTTTCCATTTGGGGCTTCGCAGGCGACAGCGGAGGATCGTGCTGCGCCGGGGCCACGCATCAATTCGTGACAGATAGGAACGGACTCTAGGCGAGCCAGAACTCGGTTGTCAATCGCGCTAACCGGACGATTTTGAACTGGCTTGGCTTTACCAAGTTACACTCTTACAACAACTTCCAAGACATTTCGCAATGCCGTCAGCACCGGCTTCAGATTCCGCAAAAACCGTGCGGAAGCCACGGGGCGTTGCAACATTGCTGCAGCCAATCGCCGCGGATTGATTGTGCCATCGGGATCAGCAGACGTGTTGAAATCTGGCAAATCGTGTTCGGCTTCGTCGGAAATGACTCGAACGACTGCCGCGGGCACGCCGCATTTCGACGCGACTTGCACCACGTCAAAACTTTCCATATCCACGGCTACGGCTTGATGTTGCTGTCCTAGCCATAATTTGTCTTGAGCGTTGATGACGACGCGATTGACGGTAATCCCGGAACCGTAAACACAGGTGAGCGGTGTTTCGCGCACTGCATCCAACAAGGTTCTGACCAACTCGGCTTGGCTGTGCGGATGTTGAATCGGCAAATCCGGTGGCGTTAATTCCTCAATGGCTCCACGGGCATCCAAACAGTGATCGTACACAATCGCGTCACCGGTTTTCAGTCGTGGATCAAGCGCTCCGGCCAATCCCACGACAATCAACGCATCATAACGATTTTCGGCCAAATGATGGTCCAGCCAGCCGGCAAACCCACGCGCGCCGATTCCGCATTGCAAAACCGTGATCGTGCGATCACCAATTATTCCGCGACAGGTTTTGAAATTGGATTCGGCTGAAACGGTTTTTTCCGCCAACAAATCCGTGGCCGTTTTGAATTCGACGTCTACGGCAGTTACCAGGCAGAGTCGTGCCAGTTTGCTTGAATTCACCTGTCCGATCATTTCAGCGGCAAGCCTCGCTGTGAAACCCAGTCCAGCAATTCTCCGCCAATGACAGCGTGGTTGGGGGTTAATTCGGCGACGCTGGCGGCTCCGCACAACATGACGGCAATGCGCAATTCGTCGAAAAATGTTTGGAAAAACTGTTCAACGGCTTCGATTCCGCCGGTCGTGTAAGCGCGCAACACAGGCAGCGCCACGCCGACGACTTTCGCGCCGAGCGCCAAGGCTTTTGCTGCTTGCAAACCGGTGCGAATCCCGCCCGAAGCAATCAGGTTCAAATTCAATCCGCGCAATTCGCACACGCTGGCCGCAGTCGGAATACCCCAGTCCCAATAGGCTTCGCCCAGATGACGCAACGCGCGATTGCGGATCGTTTCGACTCCCACCCACGAAGTCCCGCCTGCTCCCGAAACATCCACCCAGCGAACGCCCGCCGCTACTAGCTTTGCGCCGCTTTCGCGCGCAAATCCGCAACCGGTTTCTTTGGCAATGATCGGCAACGGCGATTCGTTCACCAGCCGCTGAATCGTCGCCAGCGAACCACGAAATTCGTGATCGCCATGTTCCTGAATCACTTCCATCGCCGTGTTTAGATGAACGCACATCGCGTCCGCGCCAATCGTTTCGCCCAGGCGGACAACGTCCGATGACGTCAGTTCTCGCGCTTGAGCAATGCCGATATTGCCAAACAGAAGCACATTCGGTGCGACATCACGCACCTGGAACGTTTCGGCGGCTTCGGGATGCCGAAACATAATGCGCTGGGAACCGACACCGAACCCAATGCCCAGCCGATCAGCCAGCGCAGCGATTTCGCGGTTGAAGACGCCGACTTCTTCCGCGCCGCCGGTCATTCCGGTGATGACCAATGGGTACTGCAACCGTTTGCCCAGAACTTCCACGCTGAGGTCAATGTCGTCCAGCGCAGTTTCGGTCAATGGTTGATGAACCAACTCGACGGCTTCCAGCAATGTGGTTTTGGTTCGAAATTCGACTTCGTGATGGGCGCACAACTCAAAGTGGCTGAGTTTGCGATTGATGATTTCAGTTGGGACAGCCATTCGATAAAGCTATTGGTTACTTGCCGAAGACGACAGCCTCAAGTTAAGTTAGCTGCCGTTTGAATCAGTATCAAATTTAGAAACGACGCTGATTCGTAAAAGCAAATGCGATTATAGGCCTGACTTTCTGAATGCGTAAA
Source organism: Acidobacteriota bacterium (assembly GCA_016789645.1). Taxonomy (GTDB): domain Bacteria; phylum Acidobacteriota; class Blastocatellia; order RBC074; family RBC074; genus RBC074. The sequence continues at coordinate 16,773 of JAEUQP010000561.1, forward strand.
CACCTGCCCATTTTGCTGTTGCTGGCATTCACAGCCGCCGTTTTTTTTGTCACCTCCTTTCGACCTTCGTTGTTGGATGATGCTGATGCCACGCACGCCGAAGCCGCCAAAGAAATGATCGAGCGCGATGATTGGGTAACGTTGCACGTCAACGGCATTCGGTATCTGGAAAAAGCTCCGATGCTGTATTGGTTGACGGCTGCGTCGTTTCGCGTGTTCGGCTTCAACACTTTTGCCGTGCGGCTGCCGATTGTCGTGGGAATTTTGCTGCTGGCGTTTGTCGCTTACCGATTTGGAGCTTGGGCGTATTCGCAAACAGCCGGGCTTTACGCAGCGGCGACACTGGCAACTTGCGTCGGGATGTTTTTGTTCACGCGGGTGATGATTCCCGAAGCGATTTTGACGCTGTGGTTCACGCTGGCGCATTACTGTTTTCTGCGCGGCTTTTTTGGCGAAGGCAATCAGAAGCGATGGTATTACGGTTTGTACTCGGCAATCGCTCTGGCCGTTTTGACCAAAGGTTTGATTGGAATTGCGTTCATTGCCGGGCCGATTGGATTGTTTCTGCTGCTGACGCGAAGCTTGCTGACTGAAATCCGGCATCTGCGTTTGCTGACCGGATCGTTG
>JAEUQP010000573.1 GCA_016789645.1 Acidobacteriota bacterium
ATTTTGACGATGAAGGGAATGCGGTGCGCGTATTTGCGGCTGCATGCTCCGAGCACGCCCAGCGTCGAAGCCACGGCGTTGCATCCGCCTTCGATGGCCAGTTCGACGATTTTGGCCGGGTCGAAGTAAATCGGGTTTTTGGCGAAGCTGGCTCCGGCAGAATGTTCGATGCCCTGATCAACCGGCAAAATCGAAAGGTAGCCGGTTCCGGCCAGACGGCCAGTGTTGAACGTGTGCTGCAAATTTCTGAGCACCGCCGACGGACGATCCGAATCCGTCCACACGCGATCCACGAAATCCGGTCCTGGCAAATGCAGCGATTCTTTGGAAATTGTTTTGCATTGGTGAGTGAGCAAAGCTTGCCCTTCCGCTCCCAGCAGCTTCTCGATTGCTTGAATGTCCATTGGTTGTAATCTCCGAATCAGTTGAGGTGGAAAAAAGTAAGCGGGATTCTACTGTGTAGGTTTTGGGATGGTCAAACCAACAAGGCGGGCCTTGGAGCGACAGACGGTAATGACTGGGAAACCGCAACGCTCGTTTCCGTTTAGCGAATGCGCTTCGTTCACTACCGTCAGGAATGGATAACGCGGTAATGGTGAATCGCCACTCCACCGACAAAGGTTTTGTGAGCCGTCAATTCCAGCATGGTTGGCTCATTGATTCCTCGGAACAGCGGCATTCCCGAACCCAGCACAACCGGATTCACCTTAAGAATGAGTTCGTTGATTTCCGGGAAAAGCGCGCCCGCTAGATTCGCCCCGCCGCATAACCAGATGTCCAGACCCGATTCCTGTTTCAGCTTTCGCACCAGATCAACAGGATCGTGCGTCACCAGTTGAACGGCTGGGTCAGGGCTTTCGGTCATCCTGCTCGACACAACGTATTGTCGAAGCTGGGGGTAAGGATTGGTGAATCCGGCCAGCGATCCGACTTCATACGTGTGACGCCCCATCACGACTGTATCGAAGTGTTTGTTGATGGCTTTCGCGCCGAGCATTTCCTGTAAGTGGCCAGGAATTGTTTCCGGATACTCTTCGATGATGTAGGGCAAGTGTCCGCCATTCATCGGAAAGAAATCGAAGCTTCCATCTTCTCGCGCAATAAAACCGTCGGCGGTGCAGGCGATGTAATAAACCAGATTTCGCATTCAACCCTTTCCTTTCTGGTGGCCATACAAACAAGGGCTGCTGCGTTTCAGCAGTCAGCCCTTGACGATCGTTGACAAACATCTCAACAGACCAGATTCACCAGCGTTCGCACGCACACACCTGTTGGCCCAATCGCCAGATAAGGTTTGGTGCTTTCGTTCCAGGCCGTTCCGGCAATGTCCAGATGCACCCACGGCGTGTCTTCGACAAATTCGCGGATGAAATACGCGCCGGTGATAGTTCCGGCTTTGCGACCGCCGACGTTTTTGATGTCGGCAATTTCGCTTTTGATTTGCTCGCGGTATTCCTTGTCGAGCGGCAGTTGCCAGAACTTTTCGCCGGACTTTTTCGCCGCAGCAATCACCGTGTCAATCCATTCCTGATTGTTGCCCAGAATCGCCACGTACACGTCACCCAGCGCAATCGAAACCGCGCCGGTCAAGGTCGCCAAATCCACAATCTTCGTTGCGCCGAGTTTGCGCGCGTACGCTACCGCATCGGCCAGAATCAAACGTCCTTCGGCGTCAGTGTTGATGACTTCGATGGTCTTGCCGGTCATGGCGCGAACCACGTCGCCCGGACGTTGCGCGCGTCCGCCGGGCATGTTTTCCGTCGCCGGAACGATGCCCAGCACGTTGACCGAAGGTTTCAATTGAGCAATGGCGCGCATCGCAGCAATGGTCGTCGCTCCGCCGGCCATATCGTATTTCATTTTTTCCATGCCGTCGGCGGGTTTGATGGAAATGCCGCCAGTGTCGAAGGTCACGCCTTTGCCGACGATGGCCACGGTTTCATCGGATTTGGTTTTCGGTTTGTAACTCAGAACGATCAGCTTGGCGGGTTCGGCGGAACCTTGCGCCACGCCGAGCAACGACCCCATGCCGAGTTCGCGCATTTGGTCTTCGTCCAACACGTCCAGCGTCAATCCATAAGCCTTGGCGACTTCGGCGGCTTTGCTGGCCATCTCGGTCGGCGTCATGACGTTGCTTGGTTCGTTGATGACTTCGCGGCCAAAATTGGTCGCTTCGGCAATGATGCGTCCGCGCTCAATGCCCGTTTTGGTTGCGTCTAACTCGTTGCCATCCGTGGCGATCATCATTTGATCCAGATGACTCTCGGTTTTATCGCTGGTGTGATACTTGTCCGGCTCAAACAACGCCAACAACGCGCCTTCGGTTGCAGCCTGCGCACATTCGCTTGCATCCAGGCCAAACCGTTGCAAAAACGCGAACGTCCGGGCTTTTTTGCCGCGCAAGGTACGCGCGGCCACACCAGCCATTCGTCGCACATTGTCGGCTTTGAATTCGTCGCGTTTGCCTGCGCCGAGCAGCAACAATCGCCGCGCTTTCATCTCGCCCGTGCTGTGAACGTAAGCGGATTCGCTCGCTTTGCCAATGAATTCGCCGGTTTCAATCAGCGAAGTCAGCACGCCGCCGATTCGCTGATCCAGTTCGGCCAGCACACCGCTTTCCGGCTTTTCACCTTCAAACACGCTGACGGCCAGCGCATCGCATTCAATTTCGTAAAACTTCCTTGAGTCAGCTTTGACTTCCATTCAATGTTCTCCTGTTTGAGTTGTGATTATTCGTCTCGATTTCTGTGTTTGATCGCCGCGCGAGCTTCGCGTTCTTGCGTCTTTTTCGCTTCGTCGGCGCGTTTGTCGTACAGCTTTTTGCCTTTGGCCAATCCGATTTCGCATTTGATCAAATTGCCTTTGAAATACAGCTTGGTCGGCACCAGCGTCAGTCCTTTTTCCTGCGTCTTCGATTGCAGCCGGTAGATTTCGCGTTTGTGCATCAACAAACGGCGTTCACGGTCTGGATCGTGATTTTGCCGGTTGCCGTGCGAGTAAGGACTGATGTGAACGTTCAGCAGCCAGACTTCGCCGTCGCGCACGGAAACATAGCCGTCTTTCAGATTTACGCGCCCGGCGCGAGCGGATTTGACTTCGGTTCCGGTCAGTTGAATTCCGGCTTCATACGTTTCCAGAATGAAATAATGATGATACGCCTCGCGGTTGGTCGCGACGGCTTTGTTTTGTTCTTTTTCGGTTTTTTGTGCCATTCCTGTCTTTCAAACTCTTTCCGATTTCAGCGGGCGCTCCATCAACTCCAATTCCAATTCGCGCGGAGTTTTGCCTTCGTACAGCATCTGGTACACGCCTGTCGTGATGGGCATTTCGACGCCGAGCTTTGTTGCCAGCGCGTGACCAGCTTTGGCGGTTTTGACGCCTTCGGCAACTTCGCGCATTTCGCTGATGATGTCTTCCAGCTTGCGTCCGCGCCCGAGTTCCACCCCGACGCGACGATTGCGCGACAAAGCGCCGAAACAGGTCAACACCAGATCGCCCATTCCCGCCAACCCCGCCAGTGTATCGGCTCGCCCGCCTGACTTCACCGCCAGTCGCGTCATTTCCGCCAATCCGCGCGTGACCAGCGCAGCCTGACTATTGTAGCCCAAGCCCAGTCCGTTAACCGCTCCGGTGGCAATTGCCATGACGTTTTTGATGGCTCCAGCAATTTCCACGCCAACCACGTCATTGTTGGTGTACACGCGAAAGCGGCTGGACGACAACGCCTGTTGAACTTCCGTCGCCCAACCCAATGAATGCGAAGCCGCGACAATCGCACACGGTTCGTCGCGCGCGACTTCCTGCGCAGAGCTGGGGCCGGACAACATGACGTATCGCGGTTCAAACTTGTCTTTCAGCACATCCCGGACGACTTCTTCCATGCGCATCTGCGTTTCGGTTTCGATGCCTTTGGTCGCGTTGACGAAAATTGTCTGGGCCCCAGCCTCTGAATGCAGGTAAGGCAGCATCTGGCCATACACTTCACGACAAACATGCGAAGGCACAACGGTCAAAACAATCTCGGCATCAGCCAACGCTTCGGACAGATCCTTGGTCGCAGAAATTGAATCGGGTAAGGCAAAACCGGGCAGGTAAATTTTGTTTTCGCGCTCACGCTGTAATCCGTCCACGACTTCCGCACTGTGCGCCCACAGACGGACTTCGTTCCCGGCGCGCGCGGCCACCAGCGCCAACGCCGTTCCCCAACTGCCTGCTCCAATGATGGCGATTCGTTTCATAGGTCGAGAAACTCTGGTGCGGTACGAGGAGCGTAAGCGACCTGAATCTTGCTCGAAGCGTGCTTACAGAAAACGCAGGCCCCGTACTGCTTACTTCAGCGACACGTCTCCGGCTCGGCGAATGTCATAAGCGAACGAAACAAAGGTTTGCAGATACGCAATCATCGCTACAGCCAGCGCGGCATACGCCAGCAGCGGCGTTTCGGGCATTTCGCTCTGCCAGATCGCGGTAACAATCACCGCCAACATGACAGCGGCAATCCACCAGCGGTAAATCACCTTGAACCACAGCACAAATACCGCAATGAAGCCCAACACCGTCACCAGTGTTCCCAGTCCGTGAGGGCGAAACAACATCAGCAGCATCGAAAAGTAATAGCTGGCCACCAAACCGCGCACGAATTTTTGCAGCGTGAAGTAGTGTTCGTAAAAAAACGGAAACAGCGCCGCCAGTGCCGCCACCGCCAGCCATTCGTTGCGTTCGCCTGTTGGAACCGCCAGCGCGCGGCAAAGCAGATAATGCCAGATCAAAATCAACCAGACCGGCATGGTGTTGCGAACCCATTTGGCGAACCGCCCGGGTTTGATCAGCGCCAAATCAGCAGCCAGGTAAAGATAATACCCAACCGCAGGCAGCCATACTCCCAACCATGTTTCGTGGATCGTGTTGCGGCCTAAAGAAACCAGCAAGGTGACAATCACAGCAATCAGCGGCGCCCATTCATAACTGCGAATGTTCGACGGCGGCTGGCTATACCAGCGTTCGTACGCGTCGTGAACGCGCAAGCTGGGCGTCAATGACCGGTTGATGCGTTCGGCGACTTGCTGCATTACCTGCTGGTGAAACTCCTTGTCGTCGCGACGGGCAATGCGGTCGGAATCATTCAGCCGAATCGGTTCGTGATATCGAACGATGATCTTCGCTGGTTTCGGCAGCAGTTTCCATTTCGGCCAAGCGCGATACGCTCCGCCAATGGTGACCGGCACAATCGGCGCTCCGGTTTCGATCGCCAATCGAGCGACTCCGGTTCGCAGTTCTCCCATCGGTCCCTGTTCGGATCGTTGGCCTTCGGGAAAGATTCCCAACGCATCTCCGCTTTCCAGCACTTTCACGGCTTCGCGAAACGCCGATTCGCCTTTGCCTTTGCGAATGTCTACTGGGAACGATCCGAACGCACGAATCAATTGGCCAAGCACTGGAACTTTGAACAACGCATCCCACGCCATAAACCGAATCTTGCGTTTGACCGGCAACATCACCAACACCGGATCGAGATACGATGGATGATTGCCCGCAATGATGACGGCTCTGCGTTCCGGTATGTTTTCTACGCCGTGATATTCCACGGCGAACAGCACGCGAAACAACGGCCAGCCAATGGATTTCAAAAGTCGTAAAAGCATAGAGGAAAGGGATTCGACAGGATTTACAGGACTGAACAGGATTGGCTTATCGAAACCAGCGAAGCCTGAATCCTGAAAAATCCTGAAAATCCTGTTGAAAGATGTTTTGGGTCAATGCGATTCGCGGGTGACTTCGGTGCCGCTGCGCCCGACCAGAAAATCAAAATCCGCTCCTTGATCGGCTTGCAGCACATGATCCACGTAGAGTTTGTAGTAACCGCGATTGAACGGCGAAGCCGATGGTTGCCAACGGGCGCGCCGAGCAGTTAGCTCTTCGTCGGAAACTTCCAGATGCAGTTTGCGCGCCGCGACATCCAGTTGGATGAAATCGCCGTTTTCCACCAGCGCCAGCGGTCCACCGGCGGCAGCTTCCGGTGCAACGTGCAGCACGACCGTTCCATAAGCCGTGCCGCTCATGCGCGCGTCGGAAATGCGAATCATGTCGGTGATGCCTTTGCGCAAAATCTTTTCCGGCAACCCGAAGTTGCCGACTTCGGGCATTCCCGGATATCCGCGCGGGCCGCAATTTTTCAGCACCAGAATGCAGCTTTCGTCCACGTCCAGATTCGGATCGTCCACGCGCGCGTTGTAATCTTCGATGGTTTCAAACACGACGGCGCGTCCGCGATGTTGCATCAGTTCCGGCGTCGCCGCCGAAGGTTTAATCACTGCTCCGTTCGGGCAGAGATTGCCGCCGAGCACCGCCAGCCCGCCTTGCTTTACCAGCGGTTCGTTGAACGGTTTGATGACGTCGCGGTTGTAACAGGGCGCGTTCGCCGTATTTTCGCCGATGGTTTTGCCGTTGACGGTCAGCGCGTCGCGGTGAATCAAATCGCCGAGTTCACGAATCACCGCCGGAACTCCGCCTGCGTAATAAAAATCTTCCATCAGGTATTTGCCCGAAGGCATCAGGTTGACCAGGCACGGCACGTCGCGACCAAGCGCATCCCAATCGCTGAGTTTGAAATCAATTCCCAGGCGTCCGGCCAGCGCCAGCAAATGCACCACGGCATTGGTCGAACCGCCGATGGCTCCAACGACGCGCACGGCGTTTTCAAACGCTTCGCGAGTGAGGATCTTCGACATACGCAAATCTTCGTGAACCATTTCGACTGCGCGGCGACCGGCCATGTGAGCCAGCGCATACCGCCGCGAATCCACCGCCGGAATCGCCGCGTTCATGGGCATTCCCATCCCTAGCGATTCAACCACGCTGGCCATGGTCGAAGCCGTGCCCATCGTCATGCAATGGCCTGCTGATCGGCTCATGCAACTTTCGGCTTCCTGAAAATCGCACAACGGCATGATCCCTGCGCGGACTTCTTCGCTGAATTTCCAGACGTTTGTGCCGGAGCCAATGTCTTCGCCACGAAATTTGCCGTTCAGCATCGGTCCGCCGGAAATCGCCAATGTGGGCAGATCGCAGCTTGCCGCGCCCATCAAACACGCGGGAGTCGTTTTGTCGCACCCAACCAGCAAGACCACGCCGTCAATCGGATTGGCGCGAATGGTTTCTTCCACGTCCATGCTGGCCAGATTGCGGAAGAGCATGGCCGTCGGACGCATCAGGTTTTCGCCCAACGACATAACGGGGAATTCCATGGGAAACCCGCCCGCTTCGTAAATGCCGCGTTTGACGTGTTCGGCAATTTTGCGGAAATGGCCGTTGCATGGAGTCAACTCTGACCACGTGTTACAGATGCCAATGACCGGGCGGCCATCAAAGAGGTGATCCGGGTAGCCCTGATTTTTTGTCCAACTGCGATGAATAAAACCGCCTTTGTCAGTCGGGCCAAACCAGTGAGAACTGCGATATTTTTTGGATTGAGACATTCCTTGCTCGCTTTTGAATGGAGTGGTGGCGCGAAAGGCCGCTCCAAGTATAACCAGCCTTTTCGGTCTGTCCATTTTCTGGCCAGAAAGTTTGTTTGCTTGGAAATAGTTTCCCGGTTGACAATTTTGAAAGAGGCGACTATAGTCCGCGCCACGATGACGAAGAAAGTGAAAATTACACCGAGCGTAGCCGAGCAGGCGTTGATCCGATTGATGCGGGTGGGCGACCGGTTGTGGCGCAAATCAGACGAACGGTTCAGTCAATGGGGATTGACGGATAACCATTACAACGTGCTTCGGATTTTAAATGGAGCCAGCGATCCAATTTCCCAGGCAGAAATCGGGCGCAAAATGTTGTCGTCGCGCGCCAACGTCACCAAGCTGGTGGATTTGCTGGAGCAACGCAAATTCGTCAAACGGTTGGCGTGCAGCGACCGCCGGGTGAATCTGGTGGAGCTGACCGACGAAGGAGCGAAGTTTATCGAAGAAACTTTGCCAATGGTGATCGGCATGGCCAACGAAGAAATGAAACCTTTGACCCGTGACGAACAAAAGACACTTTTTGTGTTGCTCGGCAAATTGCTGGAAGAGTGAAAATTTTTTTGCCATTATTGTTAATCAAGAAACAATCGAGTAGTAAACAAAAGAAAAGGAGACCGATTATGATTCGAAAACTTTTGGCGACGAACGACGATATTCTGCAATTGATTCTGCGGCTGACCCTGGGCATTGTGATGTTCCCGCATGGAGCACAAAAATTACTGGGTTGGTTTGGCGGTGGCGGATTCAGCGCCACCATGCAGGGAATGACTTCGATGGGATTGCCTGCGGCAATTGTGTTTCTGGTCATTTTGGCGGAATCATTCGGCGCACTGGGATTGATTACGGGCTTTCTGACGCGGTTTAGCGCCTTTGGTATCGCAATGGTGATGCTCGGTGCGATTTTCACCGTCCACGCCAAAGTCGGGTTTTTCATGAACTGGATGGGACAACAGCAAGGCGAAGGGTTTGAATATCATTTGCTGGTGCTCGGTATCGCGCTGGCGCTGATGATTCGCGGTGGTGGGAAGTTTTCCATTGACGGCGCTTTGCAAGGCAAGAATCAGTAACAACAACCAAACAACTGAGAGGAGGTTTCATGCAAATCATCAAAGCGAAAGACAGATTTCACATCGAAAGCGACTGGCTGTCGGCATACTGGCTGTTCAGTTTTGACCGCTATTACGATCCATCGAACATGCATTTTGGACCGTTGCGTGTGTTCAATCACGACACAATTGCCGGCGGCGGCGGCTTTCCCACGCATTCGCACCGCGAAATGGAAATCGTCACCTATGTGCTGAGCGGCAAACTGGCGCACAAAGACAGCACGGGCGGAGTTGGGTTCATCAATGCGGGAGAAGTCCAGCGAATGAGTGCCGGAACCGCCATTGCCCACTCGGAATTCAATGCGTCGGAAACCGATCCGACCCGATTGTTGCAAATCTGGGTATTGCCCGAACGCGCGGGATTGACACCGTCTTACGAACAAAAACAGTTCACGACCGAACAACGCACAGGCGTGTTGTTGCCGATTGCTTCGGGGCAGGACGTTCCGGGCGGCGTGAAGATTCATCAGGACACGACGTTTTACGTCTCGCGGCTGAGAGCCGGTGACAGCGTGGCTCACGAATTGAAAGCCGGACGCCGTGCGTTTCTGTACGTCATCGAAGGCGAAGTTGCGCTCAATGGCGAAGCTTTGAGCGCAGGCGATCAGGCTCGAATTACGGAATCTGGCAAGCTGACGCTGTCAGCTTCCGGCGAAAGCGAGATCATTCTGATTGACTTGCCTTGAGCTTGACCGCTGCACGTTCCTCTTGTTCCTGCTCGTGCCAGAGCCGACGAAGTGCCAACACTTCGTCGGCCAGCGCGAGCAGTTTTTCTTTGATCGCTTCGCCATTCAGGTCGGGCGGTTTGGGGTAACGGCGAGGCAAAGCCAAGGGCCGAACAGGTTCACGCGCTTCGGCTGGAACGCGCGTAATCATTTCGTAGATGGGAAATTCAGCAGCCCCGAGTTCGCGTTTGATCCATTTCAGCGTGCGCCCCGTTTCAGCGTCGCATTCAGCAATCGCGTTCAGCAGCGCCGAGCAAACAAACGTTGCACAAAAAACCGTCTTGCCAAATTTATTGTTTGGATCGCATCCCGCCGCCCCCATCACTCGACACGTCGGCGGACAACAACCAGTCCCTTGCTGATGGCACCGCCCGCAAACATCGAAAACTCCGCTGGCGGCAAAAAAACGATCCAGCAGGGAAATCAATTCTTGGCGCGTCAATCCTTCGCCGGTTTCCGGTTGGCTTTGTAATCGTTTTCGTTCCACTCGCGCGCAGCGCGCACACAGGAACATCTCTTCTGAATTGTGGGATTGATCTGCGGCGTCAAACTTGATGAGTTGATATTGCCGAGCGATTTCGGCTTCACAGTGAGCGCATGGTTGGTGAATCGTCAGAGTCATGAATTCGCCCGATCCCGCGCTTCCAGCAGCTTCACAATGGCGTTCATCCAGTCCACCAAATGTTCGGTGACTTCTTCGCGATTGAGTTCGTTCAGGGTTTCGTGGCGGGCTTGAGGGAAGATTCGATAGCTGACTTTTTCCATTCCGTGCGAACGATAGTATTCGGCCAACGCCGTCGAACCGCGACCTTCTGCATTGGCGGTATCGCGCGAACCGGAAAACAGATACATCGGCAATTGTTTCGGCACGCGTGCTCGAAATTCCGGTTTGGCAGCTTCGGTGATGGCGTCCAGCACGTCCAGCCACAATTGCGTCGAGCATAAAAAACCGCACATCGGATCAGCGATGTATTTGTCCACTTCGGCTTCGTCGCGTGACAGCCAGTCGAACGAAGTCCGGTTTGGTCGGAACGGTTTGTTGAACGCGTCGAAGGTCAGGCTGTTGATCAATTCGCTTTTGCCGCGTTTGCCCAATCGCCAGCGTTCAATTTTGGCAATGAGTTTGCCGACGTGAACCAGCGGCGAAACCAGACCGTTTGCGCCGGACATCGCCACGGCGTCGAACACATCCCGCGTTGCCAGATGCTGCGCCACCAGCGAACCCAGGCTGTGGCCGAACAAAATAATTCGATGGCCAAAAAATTCGTTTCGTTCCAGTCGTGCGATTTCTTCGATGTCTTTGAGAATTCGCTGCCAACCGCCTTGGTCGGCAAAGTGTCCGATGTCTGGCGATGATGAAGCCGTTTTGCCGTGTCCGCGATAATCGTTGGCAAAGACGACAAATCCGTTTTCGGTCAAAGTCTCGGCCAGCCGTTCGTAACGTCCGGCGTGCTCGGCCATTCCGTGAGCGATGTGAACCACGGCTTTGCCGAAGCCGACATCCGGTTGCCAGCGATACACAAACAACTTTGCGCCATCGTCAGCGGTGAAAGTGAAATGCTGTTCCTTCATCGTTCGCCCAACTTTTCTCGCAAAAATCCGATGGCAATGCCGTACTGACCCAGATAATACGTTGCCCAGATCAAATACTCCGCAAACGGAACAGGCGTTTTGAATCGTCCAGCGGCGATCATCGAATCGGAAATCAGAAACAGCACCGCGCCCACCCAGACATACGGTTTGGAAAATCCGGCCAGAATGCTGGAAATCACCATCACCGTGATGGCGCAGATGTAAACCATGACCGGTTTAGCCATCGCGCCCAAATTCGGCGACAGCCAATTCGACAGCAACAAACTGGTAATCAACACCCCCGCCATCAAGACCAGTTGCCAGCCGTTTGGACGCAAAGGCCGTGACCAGTTTCGAACAAAGAGCAAGATGTAAATGAAGTGCGCAACCAGAAACGAAACCAACCCTTGAACAAAGAAATTACCCGGCAGATCAAGAAAGATGTCTCCCAGACAGGAAAAGCTCAGCGCCGTGCCCAGAATCAAATTGTCGCGGTCGCGCAACCATTCAATGCCCTGAGGTCTGGCTCCGCGCAACAGTTTGAACGCCAGCACGGCCAGCGGAGCAATGCTCAGCGCCTTGACGGCAATGCTGCCGGGAAAGGGTTGAATGGTTTGTGTCGCCAGATAAACCACACCGCACAGGATCGAAAGCAGCAAGAAAGCTTTGTCCGCTTCGCCAAACCCGCGCAAACGGCCAAACGTCAAAACGTCTGTGTTCATTTGCAAACCTCAGTGCTGATTGAATGAAAGGTAAAAAGCGGTTGGATCATACCAGCGGGCAATTGTTTTTGGCGAGCGCGGCTGGGAAATCGTCTGGCTTACCGGGAGTCGAAGAACGCTCCCGGTAAGTCTAGACCTGTGGTTATTTCTTTCGGGTGTACAACCCATCAAAGGCGGTGTTCCAGGTTTTGCCTTCGTCCTGTGATTGTTCCCAGTGTTGGCGAACCTTGTTTTTGTCCAGCGGATGCCAGGTGATTCGTTGCAGCGTTTTTTGGCCACGCACATTGGTTTCCCCGATCAATTGCATCACACCGTTTTTGAATTCGCCGAAGAGTTCCAGCACGTTGCCGGAATTGTCCACCCAGGTTTGCTGCCATTTGCCGCGAGCGGCATTGAACAAGTTGAAACTTTTCCCGGAGCCGCCTTTGGCTCCCGTCCAATTTTCCAGCAACACGCAATCGCCCAAAATCAACTGAATCGAATTTGTTCCGGCGGGTTGACCGGCGACGGTCACGTCCCAATCGCCCAGCCAGAAATCAAATTGGCGATGTTCTGCCATAGAACAAGGTTTCGCTGGTTTTGATGCCGGAGCGGGACTGGTTGAGGTTTGCGCCAGCGCGACTTGCAGAAACGCAATTGTCATCAAGGCCAGAAACACTGGCTTCAAAAACTGTCGAGACATAACGTTTGATCTCCTTCGATTTGAGGTTGGGTCGCGCCAACAGAAGTCTGACCGAAGTCGGCGGGAATGTCTTCAACAGATTGTAAAAAGCCGAAAGGCGCTGAGCAGCTCTCGCTCAACGCCTTTCGACTTTTGATGATTTGTCCGAAGTAGATGAGTTAGCGGCAGGTTCCATTCAGTTTTGCCAAAATCTGCGCCAGCGCGTGCATATCTTGTGCTCGCTCTTCGGAATCAGGCGGCAAAATCGCCACCACATCGCATTGGCTGAACAGAGCTTCCGTTGTGGAATCAGGTGTAATCGTGACTCCTGTGCTCAGTTTGACCGGCTGAAAATCCACGCCGTAACAGGAAATGCTGCTTTTGACGGAGCTGTAAACCGCAGTCAACGGCATCATGGCCATGCTCAATTGAGCGGTGACATATTGTCGGTTGAATTCTGCCAGGGGCGCAGAAGAAGGATTTCGCAAGGCTGACAAAATGGCGTTGCTGTTGGTTACTTCGACCGGGTGATTGAGGTTGACGCCGCTGATCAAAATGTCGCGCGGCCAGAACTTCAGGCGTTTGAAATTGGCGCTGAAGTATTGCGTGGAACGCAAACAAATTCTGGCTCCGCATAGAGGCTCGCCGCCTGGCGATTGGAAGTTCGCGTTTGCGCGAAACATAGGTGCCGTCAAAACAAGTAAGCTCGTGAAAGCCAACAAGAGCAGCTTTTTCATGATTCTTTGATCTCCTTTGTCCGAACGAATGTGTAGTTTGGTTACCCGGCTAATGGGTAAAAAGCACTTATGCCTGATTGGCACCAGGAAACAGGGTGAATACTAAAGACTTGAACGAGGCCGTACTTGACGCGCGGCAGTTTAGGCAGACGGGTCAATAGTGTCAACGCAGAAAAGCCGCCGCTTCAAAATCTAATGAAGCGGCGGCTTGGGAATGAATCGCCAAATCGAAGGTCAATTATCTGGCGAAACTGTTTACCTGCTCAGGTTTTGTGCCGTTGAGTTTCATCTGGTCGCGGAACAGGTTCAGCAACAACAGCGTGCCCAGATTGCCTGCGCCGTCGCCGTTTCCGCCTGAAGCCAAAACATCCGGCGTGATGCGAACTCCCTTTTCGCCGATGACTTTCAGCGTTTCGACCAGCGCGACGCCCTGCGGGCCAAGCGCGTTGACCTGTTCTTTGTACGCCACGCCTTGCGCTTCGCCCATCAAACGAACCTTTTCAGCTTCGGCCTTCCCGGTTTGCAAAATGAAATGGGCTTCACCATCAGCTTCAGCCTTGCGCTGTTCAGATCGGCGCCCTGAAATTTCAACCCCGACCGTGGCTTCCATCAGCGCCTTCTGGTTGTCGGCGTGAGCGCGGGTTTTTTCCAGTTCGATACGTTTGACCTCAGCTTCTCGCTGCGCATTGAACATCGTCTGCCGCTGTTCAGCCAGAATTTTTTCCGTCTGCGTCTTCATCAACTCCTCGGGCAGCCGGATATGGCAGATCAGCACATTGACCACGTCCACGTGATATTTCAGCAAATGAGCGCGAACCCGAGCTTCGGCGCGTTCCTGCTCTTCGTGACGATTTTGCAGATACGCCATTGCCGACGATTCCGACGCCTGATTGCGAAAGATCGAATCAATCAGCGGATGCATGACGTTCTGGATCAGCCGGTCAATCGAACCAATTTTGGCCACCATAAACGGAGCGTCTTCCGGTTTGACGCGGAACACCACGCGAACTTCCAGCCGCATGGTGAACCCGTCTTTGGAAATGACCTCGAACGGGTCGAACGAACCAGTGATTTGTTCCGCCGTCCATTCCACTGTCTGGTTGGTCGTGGTAATCACCACCGGAGTCACAGCAAGCGTGTTGACGTAATATCGTCCGGGGCCGACGACCGTTTCCTGAATCCCGCGAAACCCTTCCGGTACAACGTAGGCTTCGTGGGCGCCTTGATCCAAACGGCTATCCGCCGGATCGCTGAGCTTCAGTTCCTGTTCGATTTGCAACAAATCGTCGCCCTTTTCGCCGTCAAGTTGATCCAGATGAGCAGCGGCAATGGCCAGTTGTTCTTTCTCTTCGCGCTCCAATTTGGCGCGAACTTTTTCGGCCATCGCTCGACGAATCTCTTCGCCGGGGTCGCGGCCAACGTTGGAAACGATGACAGCGACTTCACCGGGACGGACTTCTTTAGCCGTTTCGGGAATCACCTTGAACAGCAACGGATTGATGTAATACGTGCCGGGCAGCAACAGGTCTTTTTGCGGACCACGTTGACCGCCACGTTTGATGAATTCGTTGCCGTTCTGAAAGTTGTTGTGTCCTTCGACCGAAGCCGCAACGTAATCACGCGGATTGAGCGGTGCGCCGTCCAGTGCTTCGACCAAGCCCACTTGGTTTTCATTGATGATCGGCGCTTCAGCCAAATGAATCGTGAACAAACCAGGTTTGACGGCATTGTCTTCCAACGAAACCGAATTGGTCAGGATGCGGTACGTGCCAGGCGTCAGGATGTCCACTTGCGGACCTTTCTGGCCGCTGGATGCAATGAACTGTTCGGCGTCCTGAAAGTTCCGGTGGCCTTCGACGCTGCAACCGAGCAAGCGACCTTGATCCAGCGGAGCGCCGTCCACGGCAGTGACGATGCCGACTTTGCCTTGCGGAATCATCGTCGCTTTCGCAATCGAAACGCGAAACAGGTACGGATGAATCGGCCACAATCCCGGCGGCAAGGTTCGCATCTGAATGCCTTTCACACCGCCTTGATGAATGAAAGCAATCGGGTCCTGGAAATTGTTGTGCGCGTTTTGCGCGCGATCCGGCGCGAAAATGCGGCCCGGAGGCAACGGCTCGCCGTCAATCGCTTCGACCACGCCCATCTCGTCTGCGCCGATTTCGATCAGCGGTACTTTGCTGACGACTTGCTCAAACGGATATTTGATGATGTGCAATCCGGGTTTCAGCACATCGGCCTGGATGCCGACTTCGCCTTCAGTCGCAACGACGCGACCGGGAGGCATTTTGCGACCAATGTAGCGTCGCTCCTTGATGGCAATTTCCTTTGCGCCGACGTTGACCAGAATTTTGCTGAGCACGTAAAGCGTAACCATCACGCAGACAACCGCCGAGATCAGCAGAAAAGGCGATTGTGTAAAAACCGAGTTCATAACTTTCCTTTACAGCTAGCGAAAAAGTGGGTGTTGAGATTCAAGCCAACAGCCGGTTCGCCGTCGCTAGCTCGCGGCGCACATCGGCAATCGCTTGTTTTAGTAGAAACCCCTGGCCGGAATATCGAACTTCTCCTGAAATCAACCAATAGGCACTTTCCACAGTCGCCAGAAAATCTTTGGCTGAAATTTTTGACCGCAGATCGCTGCGCCAGAGTTGAATTGCCTTGCTGACCGTGCGTTGGAACATCGCCGGATCGTCCGCCAAAGCCACCAGATACAACATGTCTGCCAGTGACCGTTGACTGATCGGGACGTTCCAGAGGTCGAGCATCGTTTCGGCGAATTCGCTGCTGGAACGCAGCTTCTGGCCATCCACGATGTATTCGGCGATGGAACGCAATCGCTCGGTGTTGCCGTTTGCCTGAGCCGCGAGGGTTTGCAGCACTTGGGCATAAAACTCTCGGTCGGCAAGGTTTCCGGCTTCATCAAGCGCGCTTTCCTCACCTTCGGCGGCCAGATTGAGCAACTGCTGACGATGGTCTTCGTCCCGTAACCGGGCTTCGGCAATCGCCAACTGTCTGGATTCTTCGGCTTGTTGTTCGGCAAATAGTCCGTCGAATTGGAAAGCCGTCAGGCGGGAAGGTGTGCCCTCGTCCATTGCGTTGCGGGCGACATCTCGCCAAACCAGCAACGCCCAAATCAACAATAAGCATGGAGTCAGGAAGAAGATGATTTCCATAGCGTTTCTCCTCTTAAGCAAGCGCGCAGAGGGAAAAACATTTTCCGAAAATCGTATGAGTTGAACCGATTTTTATGGCTGGCTGGGGGCGGGGTAAATTCGGTTTTCGCGTCAACCCGACAATCGGTTAGAATCTGGCTCGTTCAAATCTCACCCGAGTTGGAAGGAGTACATACCGTGCGGAATTTTTTGGAAAGCCGAATTGGCAAAGAGATCGAAGTTCAATGCCAGGGATTGACGCTGAATGGCAAAGTCATTCGTGTGGAAGGCAACATCCTCCACCTGCAAAAAGATGACGATACGGCCTACGTCAACATTGACAAGATTGTCGTGGTCTGGGATTCCCGCGAAAAGAAAGCGCAATCTCCGGGATTTTTGGCCAAAACAAAATAGCTGCAACAATCGAACGCGGCGAGACAAGTCGAATCTCGTCTCGCCGCGTCAGGTGTCATTACCGCCTGTTTGCCTCCCTGATTCTGGGCAGAGGGACTCGCCTGTATCCAATCACCTTGCCGCCCCAATAGCCCGTGTAAAACGAGCGAATGACTCCTTGCGAGGTGGATGAGTGATAAAACGAATATCCATCGCGCACGATGCCCACATGAGTCAGCCCTTCAAAAAAGACCAGAGTGCCGAATTCTGACTCTTCGTCCGCTGTCGCCTTGGGCAGGGAGTTCCACAGCGAACGCGCCGAAGCTCGGGTCAAATCAATGCCGACTTCCTGAAATACTCGCCAGACAAATCCCGAACAATCGTATCCGCGATCATCGGTTCCACCTGAACGATAGGGCGCGCCCAGGCGATCTCGTATGGCGCCGTACAGCGATGCTTCGAGTTGGGCTTTGAACTCGCGTTCGCGATGAGCGATGTTGTTTCGCGTAGGCATGTTCGAATTGTTGCCGGGAGAAAAAGATCGGGAAAATTCGGTGGAACGTTCGCGATTGAACGCCAACTGTCTGCCCGAAATCCGCAGACGATCTTGCGCCTCAGCTTGTCCAACGAATGCCAACGTACCGAAAACAGCCAACAGACACACTACCAGCCGATATGCTTGTCGCATAATTCATTTGCTCCTTGATGATCTGAAGTCGAAGGGGTCGGCTAGATCGGTGAGATTAATTGGCAACGAAACGCGAAAAGGGGTTCGGGAAAGAGGGCTTTGTTTTGAAAGGGGTCTGTTGTGAAGAAAAGGGGTTCGAGGCGAGCGAATATTAACGACAAACCTTTAATCTGTCATCAAAAAAATTAGACCACGACGAAAGAAACACCGCTTTCGGTTGGTGGACGCCAGAAGGCCGATTAAATAACAATCCGGGCGACTAACCACTCAGGTTGTCGCCCGGATTGACTGAAACTCTTATTCGCTGTCTTTGGTAGATTCCACCAATTGAAAAGGCGCCTGGCGGTAGCCGGTGATGCGCGATCCCCAGTAACCAGCAAAGGTCGAAACCGTGACTCCTTGCGAACGCGACGAGTGATAGAAAGTGAAAGCGTCGCGGACAATGCCGACGTGTTTCAAACCATTGAAAAACACCAGTGTGCCGAACTTGGTGGTTTCTTCCGCACTGGCTTCGGGCAATTGATGCCAAAGCGTGCGTGCAGCAACGCGCTCGAAACTCGCTCCGGCATCCTGAAACACGCGCCAGACGAAACCGGAACAATCGTATCCGCGATCATCCGTGCCAAAAAAGCGGTATCGGATGCCCAGCCGTTTGTTGATCGCCTGATACAACATCACCGATGTTTCATTGGTGAAGATCAACGGCGTCAGAATCGTTGCCGGCGAAAACTGATACGGGCGAAACGCCGGAAGCAGAATGGGCGTTAAGTTCCTAAACTCAGGTTGCGGCAACTCCGTCGGTAACAGGGGCAATTGGGGCACTTGCCATGCAAATTCTTCGTTCGCTGGACGCTTGAAACTGTCCACGCGGGTTTGAGCTTGAACGCTCATTGAAACGATCAAAAACACCGGGGCAAACGAAAAAACGCAAAGCAACAGCCGTGAAGCTGTTTTCATAAATCGAAATCTCCTGAATCAAAAATTTGCTTAACGTTTCTTATTTAGCTTGAGGAATACCACTAAAGTGCGGGCATCTTAGCCGATCCCCCGGCGATTTGTCACGCCGGGCAATCGGCTTTTTTTGAGGAACGACGAACCGGAACGAGTTCACCAGCTTTCGCCAACGCCTGAGATCGAATCCGGCTTCAGGCGGAACACGATTGCCTGGCTGGAACCTTTGGACATTCTGGATTCAACCGGCGTCAGGTGCGGCATGCGGCGAAACAGTTCCGCCAGCATGCGTTCGCGCAAATGTTCGTCATTGATTTCTTCGTAATTGCCATACACCAGCACGCTGCGCCAATGGTACGAATCTTCGATTTCATCCACCTGCAGACAGGCTCGCGGATTGGCCCGAAGCGCGTTAATCTTTTTTCCCGCCAGCGAATGGACATAAATGTGTTCGCCGTCGAAAAAGTAATTGATGGGAACAACGTACGGTTCGTCATCGGCAATGCAACCGAGTCTGCCCAACTTGCCGTCGCTCAAAATTTTCAGCGAATCTTCAATGGAAAGTTTGCCTGTTGTCATAACGCCTCTCTGGGGTTAGGGGGTCAAAAGAAACAATGCGGAGCGGTGGGCACAACCGCTCCGCACAAATTGCCACGCAATCAAATTGCCTATGCGCGCACGATTTCAACCGAACATGGCGCGTGCGAAGCGACCGCCTGCGAAACCGAACCGAGCAAAAACTTGCGGAACCCACGGTATCCGTGCGAACCAAGCACGATCAAATCTGCCCCCCATTCTTTGGCGGTGCTGATGATCGTTTCTTCCGCGTGGCCAACAATGGCTTTGCTGGTGATGGTCAGCGGAACGTCACGCGCGGCATTGCTTTCCTTCAATCGCGCGACAGCTTCGCCCGTCACTTCTTCTGCGTGCTGACGACCGACCTTTTCCGCATGAGAATAATAACTGTCCGGCAGCGCCCAGGTTTCCGGCGTCGGTGTCATCGGCAAATGAATCGCCGAAAGCACACAAATTTCGCTACCTACTGGCCAAGGACGTTCCGCGATTTCTTCAACCGCCTTGTCTCCGCAAGCCGATCCGTCCACCGCCAGCAGAATTTTCATGGCTCCTGTCGCGGCATTTTTCTTATGACGAACAATCTGCACCGAACAATGAGCGTGTGATGCAACGTGGCGCGATACCGAACCCAGCCAGAATCGTTCAAACGCGTTGTAACCGTGCGTTCCGGCAATGATCAAATCCGCACCCCACTGTTCTGCTTCTTCGAGAATCGCGGTTTTCGGATCGCCTTTCACGGTCTTGGCCGATGCGGTCACACCGCCACCTTTTTCGTTGAATCGGGCAAGGGCGTTTGTGGTATTGGCCGCGGCCTGATCTTCCAGCGCCTTTTCCCATTCGGCGTAATAATTATCCGGCATAGGTAATGTGCCCACCGTCACCGGCGTAGGCATTTCAATTGCAGAGATAATTTTGACTTCGCTGTCTTGTGGCCACGGCATACGAGCTGTTTCGTCAACTGCAGCAAGACCATATTGCGAACCATCAACTGCGACCAGAACTTTCATAGCTTTTTTCATAGATTTGTCACGTTGTGATTAGTTACAACGCCCTCCTATTTAGCTGGTGTGCAATGACTGTGCCGCTGCGCGTCGCTCAAAGTCACGTCTTTGCAATGAGCACAGCTTGGGAACAAGTCGGCATAGGGTAAAATTGCTTTAGTGAGCGGGTGATAATCCCCAACCCTGTTTTGGAAACCGAAAAAATGATCACACAAGAAATCGTCAACCAATTGAAACTCATCGTCGGCGCTGAGTACGTGTCCACCGCGCCGGAAATCGTCATCGCCAATTCCCAGGACGCATTGAAGCAGGTGTTTTGCGCCGAAGCCGTCGTCTTTCCGCGCACTGCCGAAGAAATTGCGGCAATTTTGCAATTGGCCAACCGCGAAAAATTTTATGTTACGGCTCGTGGCGGCGGCGTCGGTTATACCGGCGGAGCCGTTCCGATTCGCGGCGGAATCGTTCTGGCCACCGAACGCATGAACCGAATTTTGGAAATCAACAAAGCCGATCTGGTGGCCGTTGTCGAACCTGCCGTCAAAACGTTTGAACTGGCTCAAGCTGTCGAATTGGAAGGCTTATTCTATCCCCCAGACCCTTCCAGTTGGAAGGAATCCTTCATCGGCGGCAACATCGCGCTCAATGCCGGGGGGCCACGCTGCGTGAAATACGGCAACACCAAACAGTTCGTCCTGGGATTGGATTTTGTCACGCCGACCGGCCAGATCATCAAAGCCGGAACTCGTACGCCGAAAAACGCCACCGGATTTCATCTGGAAAGTTTGCTGATTGGCAGCGAAGGTATGTTGGGAATCATCACGCGTTGCATTTTGCGGTTGCTGCCCAAACCCGAAGCGCGGCGAACGGCGTTGGCTATTTTTGAAACGGCGCAGGACGCTTGCAACTGCGTCGCTGATTTCACCAGTTCAGGCATTTTGCCTGTGGCGTTGGAACTGCTGGACCGAACTTCGATCAATGCGATTGAAAATTACGAACCGTCGGGTTTGCCGCGTTCCGCCGGAGCTTTGCTGATTATCGAAGTGGATGGCCTGAAAGAAGCCGTCGCCCGCGAAGCCGAAATCGTCCGCGAAATGTGCCAGAAACATCGCGCCATCCAGTTCACCGAAGCCGCCAACGACGCCGAAGCCGACGCCATTTGGGAAGTGCGTCGCAAAATGTCTCCGGCGGTTGCCCGAACCGGACGCATCAAGCTCAATCACGATGCCGTAGTGCCGCGTTCGCGCATTCCTGAAATGCTGGAGTTTTTGGAAGCTCTCAGCCGTCGTTCGGGTTTTCTGATTCCGACGTTTGGCCACGCTGGCGACGGCAATCTGCACGTCAACGTCATGTTGCAGGACGACGAAGAAATCACTCGCCGACGCGGAGCCGCAACCGTGCGCGAAGTGTTTGAAAAAGCCGTGGAACTCGGCGGGACGATTTCCGGCGAACACGGCGTCGGATATGCCAAAGCTCCATTTCTGGATTTAGCCCTGACCGCGCCGACCATTGAATTGATGAAGACGATCAAGCAAGCAATGGATCCAAACGGCATTCTGAATCCCGGCAAAGTCTTTGAATCCCCAATGTCCGCGCACGAAGTCGGCTTTGT